>NZ_JAKTNR010000008.1 GCF_022760855.1 Thermus albus | reverse complement strand
CGTTCACCCTGAGCCAGGATCAAACTCTCCAACAAAAAAACGCCTAAAGGCGTTATTGGCTTGGTGTTAGCCTCTGCTCTCCCCTTTTCAAGATCCCCCTGCTTGGGCTTTCGCCCGCGCAGCAAAAGCTATGCTATCAAGCCCCCTCCTTCTTGTCAACACCCCCCAGGCGGCGGATCTCCTCGATGAAGCGCTCCACCGAGTCAAACTCCCGGTACACGGAGGCGAAGCGGATGTAGGCTACATGGTCCAGGTCGCGCAGAAAGGCCATGGCCTTGAGGCCGATCTCCTCGGAGGACACCTCCGGCCCGGTCACCTGGTCCTCAAAGGTATAGGCAAAGCGGCGGAGAGCCTCCGGATCCACGGGGCGCTTTTCGCAGGCCAGGAGGAGCCCCCTCAGGAGCTTATCTGGGTTAAAAGGCTCCTTGCGCCCATCCCGCTTGATGACCATCAGGGGCTCCAGCTGGGTGCGCTCGTAGGTGGTGAAACGGCGGCCACAGGCCGGGCATTCCCGCCGGCGGCGGATGGCTGCCCCCTCGTCGGAAGGGCGGGAGTCCACCACGCGGGTATCGGGATGGCCGCAGTAAGGGCACTTCATGGCACTTCCCTAAGAAGCTCGTAGATCTCGGGGGATGGGGGAGGCTCGGGAAGCTCCACCTCCAGCACCACCCCGCGAACCCCCTCGGAAACCATGGAGCCCAGGCCCAAGGCCGCCCGGACCAGGGCCTGGTCGTAAAGCTCGGAAACCGGGTCCCTGGAGGGCACCACCCCGTTGACCCGCACCCCGGGGAAGGTCCGGGTAACTCCCTCGATGAGCCCTTCCACCGCCCGGCGCACGGAAAGGGTATGGGGCTCGATGCGCACCGCTGGCGGTAGCACCAGGGTGACAAACCCACCCCCGGCCAGGTGGCGCAACCCCTGCTGGAGCACGTACAGACTGGACTTCACATCTTGGCTCATGAGGTCGTACCACTCCCCCTCCAGAAGCTCCACGAAGGGGGTCTTGCTCTCGGCGGTGGTCACGTGGACGATGCCATCCAGTAGGCCAAAGAGTTCCTCCACCTTTTCAAAGGTGCTGGTCACGTCCAACACCACACTCATATCGCCCCGAATGGGGATGGCCGTGGCCCCCAGGGCCTCCACCTCCGAGGCCACGCCGGTGGCCATCTCCACGTCGGGGTCCACGGCGATAACCGTGGCCCCATTGCGCCCGTAGCCGTGGGCAATGGCCCGGCCGAAGCCCCTGCCGGCTCCCGTGACCATGACGATCCGCCCCTCGAGGCCCAAGATATCCCGTGACATCAGGCCCATTGTACGGGAAAATGGGGACATGGCCCGCATCCGTGTCCAAGAAGGGGACATCACCGAGTTCCGGGGGGATGCCCTCGTCAACGCCGCCAACAACCACTTGAAGCTGGGCGCTGGGGTGGCGGGGGCCATCCTAAGGAAAGGGGGCCCCTCCATCCAGGAGGAGTGCGACCGTATAGGGAAGATCCGCGTGGGAGAAGCCGCGGTCACCGGAGCCGGCAACCTGGGAGTTCGCTACGTGATCCATGCCGCCGTCTTGGGGGATGAGCCCGCCAGCCTGGAAACCGTGCGCCAGGCCACCCGAAGCGCCTTGGAAAAGGCGGTGGAGCTAGGGCTAAGGACGGTGGCCTTTCCCCTTTTGGGCACCGGGGTGGGGGGGCTTCCCGTGGAGGAGGTGGCCCGGGTGATGCTTTCGGAGATCAAGAAGGCCCCGGATACCCTCGAGGTCACCCTCTATGGCTTTCGCCGGGAAGACGCCGAGGCCATCCGCAAGGCCCTGTGACACCACCCCGCCTTGCCTGGCCTAAAACCCCCGTGCAAGCCCCATCCCCACGGTCTCAGGGGGAGCCTTGCTCCTGGGGTGGAGGTGGGGCCTCTTCCTGTCCAGCCGGAGGGGCACCCCCAGGGGGCACCGGGGCGGTGACCTTGGGGAAGTAGCCCTGGCCCAGGGCCTGGAGGTCGGCGCCTTCCACCTTACCGTCCCCGTTCAGGTCCCCTTTAAGCTCCTTCCCCTCCTTACCCCAGTTCTGGGCTAGCCCTAGGAGTTCGGCAAAGGGCTTGCCCCGCCTAAGGGCCTCGCCCATGGCCTTCCCCTCCTTGTCGTACAGGACCACCCGGGGGGCAAGCCTTGGGGTAAGGGGCTTTTGCGGGGTGATAAGGAGGCGGAAGGCCTCCTGGTCCTTCACCGGCCTAAGAAAGGCCATATCCAGCCGCAAAAGACCTGCCTCAGGGTCGTAGTCCAGGAGGTAAACGGGGCTTAGGGCCTTGAAACTAGAAAGGTCCGGCACCAGGTCCTTTAGGGGCAGGTCCAGCTGAAACCCCAAGGCCTCCCGCACCTCTATGCGGCCCAAGAGGAGGAAGGGCCCCTCCACCTGGGCGGGCGGGGCCACCAGGGTGAGCCGGGGCGGGGGCGGGTCGGAGACGGTAAGGGTAAGCCGCTGCACCCGGCTATTCTTGGCCCCGTCCTCCACCGTGAGGGTTAAGGGGAACTGGCCCTTTTCCTTGGGGGTTCCCGTGATCCGCCCCCCCTGGAAGGCGAGGCCCTGGGGGAGCTTGCCCTCCAGGCTAAAGGCGTAGGGCCGCACCCCCCCTTCGGCGCTGAAGGTGGCGGTGTAGGCCTCCCCCAGGTAGGCGGGGGGCAGGGTGGTGCTGGTGAGGCGCAAAGGCTCCATCCCCACCCCCGTGGGGTCTTGGGTGCCGCAGGCGGCCAGGAGGAGGAAGAGGGGCCAGAGCTTTCGCATAGGTCCAGTCTAGCGGGTATAGTTGAAGGCATGATTAAGCCGGATTGGTGGATCCGGGAGATGGCCAAAAGAGGGATGATTGAGCCTTTTGAAGAAAGGCTAGTCCGGGAAGGGGTCATAAGCTACGGGCTTTCTAGCTTCGGTTACGACCTCAGGGCAGCCCCCGAGTGGAAGATCTTCACCAATGTCTTCTCCACGGTGGTGGACCCCAAAGGCTTCGACCCCAAGAGCTTCGTGGAGTACGAGGGCGAGGAGGTCATCATCCCCCCCAACTCCTTCGCCCTCACCCGGAGCGTGGAGTACATCCGCATGCCGGAAAACGTGATCGCCATCGCCTTGGGCAAGAGCACCTATGCCCGTTGCGGCATCGTGGCCAACGTAACCCCCTTGGAACCTGGCTGGGAAGGGCATGTCACCCTGGAGATCTCCAACACCACCCCCCTTCCCGCCAAGGTTTACGCCAACGAGGGCATTGTCCAGATCCTTTTCCTAGAGGGCCCAAGGCCCGAGACCACCTACAAGGACCGCCAGGGCAAGTACCAGGGCCAAAGGGGCATCACCCTGCCCCGGGTGTAGGCTATGGGTGTGCGCGCCCTTTTCCTCTTCCTCCTTCTTCTAAGCGCCTGCAAAGGGGAAAGCATGAAGCCGCTGCCATACCTTTCGGAAACCCCGGTGCGCTCCTTTAAGGCCCCGGAGGCCCTCTTGGAGCCCGGAAAGGACTACTACGCCCGCATCAAGACCACCCAGGGGGACATCCTCCTGGACCTCCTGGAAAAAGAGGCCCCCAACACGGTGAACTCCTTCGTCTTCCTGGCCCTCCACCGCTACTTTGAGGCGGTGGAGTGGCACCGGGTCATCCCCGGCTTCGTGGCCCAGACCGGGGACCCCACGGGCACGGGCCGGGGTGGGCCTGGGTACAGCTTTGGCCTGGAGATCGCCCCGGGTCTGGCCTTTGACCGGGAAGGCATGGTGGGCATGGCCCGCACCCAGGACCCCAACTCCAACGGCAGCCAGTTCTTCATCACCCTGGCCCCCACCCCCCACCTCACCGGGCAGTACACCCTCTTCGCCCAGGTGGTGGAGGGGATGGAGGTGGTAAGGCGCCTGGCCCCCACGGAGGGCCCCGGGGCCCGGAGGGAGCGGGACAAGATCCTCAGCGTGGAGATCCTGGTCAAGGAATGATTCCCGAAGGTACCCGCTTCCTCCTCCCCCCGGAGGCCCGGCTCAAGGCCGAGCTCATGGCCCGGCTCCGGGATCTGTTCCTCCGCCACGGGTATGAGCCCGTGGAGCTTCCAGCCCTGGAGGTCTACGACCCCACCCATCCCCTGGCGGAACGGGCCTTCAAGCTGGTGGACAAAACGGGGGAGGTGCTGGCCCTAAGGAGCGAGTTCACCACCCTCTTGGCCAAGCTCTTAAGGTCCCACCTGGGGGAAGGGGTAACCCGCTTCCAGTACGCGGGGCCCCTCTGGCTTAGGGAAGGGGATGCGGAGCTGGGCCGCTACCGGGAGTACACCCAGGTGGGGCTGGAACTCATCGGGGCCACGGGGCCCTTGGCGGATGCGGAGATCCTCTCCTTGGCCTTCGCCGCCCTCGAGGCCCTGGGCCTGGAAGGGGAGGTGGAGGTGGGCCTTCCCAGCCTGGTGGGGGAGGTGCTTAAGGCCTCGGGCCTACCGGAAGAGGCCCGGAAGGAGGCGCAAAAGGCCATCCACCGCAAGAACCTCCCCGAGCTCACCGAGCTCCTCTCCCGCCACCCCGTATCCCTCGAGGCCAGGCGTACCCTCCTGGCCCTCCCCGACCTCTACGGGGAGGTGGAGGTGCTCTCCGAGGCCAAGCGCCTGCCCCTCCCCGAGCGGGCCAGGAAGGCCCTGGAGGATCTGGAAAGGACCCTGGAGCTTTTGGAAAGGCCCGTGCTCCTGGACCTGGGCATGGCCCGGCGCTACGAGTACTACTCGGGGATCTTCTTCCGGGCCTACACCCCAGGGTTCGGCCTGCCCCTTCTGGGAGGCGGCCGGTACGACGGGGCCCTCCTCCCGGTGGCGGCGGGCTTCGCCATAGGGGTGGAGCGGGCCTTGGAGGCCTTGAGGCCCCCCCAGGCGGAGGAATCTCCCGAGGTCTTAGCCCTGGACCTTAAGGCCCTCCGCCTCCAGGCAAAGGAAAAACGGGTGGAGCTTTTCCATGGGGAAGACCCGGTGGCCTACGCCAAGGCCCGGGGCATCCGCTACCTGGCCCAAGGGGAGCGCGTCTTCAAGGTGGAGGAGGCATGAAGCGCTTTGCCCTCACCATCGCCCTGCCCAAGGGAAGGATGTTCCGGGAAGCCTACGAGGCGTTAAGCGAAGCAGGGCTAGAACTCCCCGCCATAGAAAACGAGCGGGCCCTCCTCCACGGCAAGGAAGGGGGAATCGCCCTCCTGGAGCTTCGTAACAAGGATGTGCCCGTCTACGTGGACCTGGGGATCGCCGAGGTGGGGGTGGTGGGCAAGGATATCCTTTTGGACTCGGGCCGGGACCTGTTTGAGCCCGTGGACCTGGGTTTCGGGGCCTGCCGGCTTTCCCTCATCCGGCGCCCCGGGGACACCTCCCCCATCCGCCGCATCGCCACCAAGTACCCCTCCTTCACCAACAGGCTCCTGAAGGAGCGGGGCTGGGTGGCGGACGTGGTGGAGCTATCCGGCAACATTGAGCTGGCGGCGGTTACGGGCCTGGCGGATGCGGTGGTGGACGTGGTCCAGACCGGAGCCACCCTCAAGGCGGCGGGCCTCGTGGAGGTGGAGGTTCTGGCCCACTCCACCGCCCGCCTCATCGTGAACCGCCAGGCCCTGAAGCTCAAGCGCTGGCTTTTAAAGCCCCTCATCGCTAAGCTGAGAAACCGTGACCGAGGCCCGTAGACGCCGCATTGAGGAGGTCCTAAGGAGGCGCCAGCCCGACCTTACCGTTTTGCTGGAAAACGTGCACAAGCCCCACAACCTCTCGGCCATACTCCGCAGCTGTGACGCCGTGGGGGTCCTCGAGACCCATGCGGTGAACCCCACCGGGGGGGTTCCCACCTTCAACGAGACCAGCGGGGGTAGCCACAAGTGGGTCTACCTGAGGGTGCACCCCAGCATCCGGGAGGCCATGGCCTTCCTTAAGGAGAGGGGTTTTAAGATCTACGCCACCGCCCTACGGGAGGATGCCCAAGACTTCCGGGAGGTGGACTACACCCAGCCCACGGCCATCCTCCTGGGGGCGGAGAAATGGGGGGTATCCGAGGAAGCCTTAGCCCTTTCCCATGGGGCCATCAAGATCCCCATGTTGGGGATGGTGCAAAGCCTGAACGTGAGCGTGGCGGCAGCGGTGATCCTCTTTGAGGCCCAAAGGCAAAGGCTGGAGGCGGGGCTTTACCAAAACCCCCGCCTGGACCCTAACCTCTACCAAAGGGTCCTCGAGGACTGGCTGAGAAAATAGCCTCCAGCGAACCGGTAGGGCCCCGCCCCTCGTACCTCCTCCGCTCGCTTTGCCCTCGCCTTCCCAAAGGGCAGGCAACCCCGGAGCGAGCCCGCCGGCTCCAGGTCCCGGACCCCCTGAAGGCCTTCTGCCAATGGGGCGTTTCCGGCCGGCACTCACGCGGTCACACGTAGGTGAGCCAGCCCTCGTACTCCGGCCTCAGGCCCCGCACCACCTCCAGGTAAACCTCCCGTAGCCTTAAGGTGATGGGCCCGGCGCTCCCCGAACCGATGGGCCGCCAGTCAATCATGGAAACCGGGGTCACCTCGGCGGCGGTGCCGGTGATGAAGACCTCGTCGGCCATGTAGAGCTGGTCCCGGGTGGCCCGCACCACCTGCACCTCATAGCCCAGGTCCTTGGCGATGCGGATCACCGAGTCGCGGGTGATGCCCTCCAGGTTCACCGAGTGCTCGAGGGCGTAGACCACCCCATCCCGGACGAAAAACACGTTCTCCCCACTGCCCTCGGCCACATAGCCTTCCTCGTCCAGCAACAGGGCCTCGTCCGCCCCCGCCGCCACCGCTTCCATCTTGGCCAGGGCCGAGTTCACGTAGTTTCCCCCCACCTTGGCCTTTCCCGGCATCACGTTGGCGGGGAAGCGGGCCCAGGAGCTGGTGATGAGCTTAGCCCCCTTGCGCACCGCCTCCTCCCCCAGGTAAGCCCCCCACTCCCAGGCGGCCACCATGACCTCCGCGGGGTTGTTGGGCAAGGGGTTCACCCCCAAAGCCTTGGCCCCCATCCAGGCCAGGGGGCGGATGTAACAGCTCTTGTAGCCGTTTTGCCGCACCACCTCCTTGATGGCCTCCTCCATCTCCTCCGGGGTGAAGGGAATCTCCATGCGCAGGACCTTGGCGGAGTTGAAAAGACGCCGCACGTGCTCCCGAAGGCGGAAGATGGCCGGACCCCTTGGGGTTTCATAGGCCCGTATTCCCTCAAAAACGCTAGTCCCATAGTGAAGGGCGTGGCTTAGGACGCTGGTCTTGGCCTCCTCCTGGGGCAGAAGGGCCCCGTTCATCCAGATGAGCCCCGCTTTGATATGCACGTCCCCACCCTTTGCCTCGGCCTTAATCATGGCGAACCTCCGCCCTAATCATAACGCTTTTTTGCCCTCAAACCCTCACCCGTAACCCTTGGAAGATGTCCTTGGCCTCCTCCCCCAAAACCCGGGCCACGGGAGCCTTGAGGCTTCCTTCCCGCACCAAGAGGTACACGGTCCGCCCCGCACCCGGAGGGCTTAGGGGCCTTAGGTGGGCATGCTTATCCCTGGGCAGGGTCCATAGGGCCACCTCAGGAAGAAGGGTAAGCCCCCCTACCTCCTCCACCAAGAGGACCAGGGTCTCCAGGTTGCCGCTTTGGAAGGCCACCTTGGGCCTTTCCATGCTTGGGCGGCAAACGGAAAGGACCTGGTCGCGGAAGCAGTGGCCCTCCGAGAGGACCCAGGTGTCCTCGAGGGGTATCTCCAAGGGATGGAGGCTCTCCTTAGCGTAAAGGGGATGCCCCGGGTAGACGTAGGCCAGAAACCCCTCGGAGAAAAGGGGAATGCTTTGCACACCTGCCACCCGCTCCTCCGTGCCCACCAGCCCAGCGTCCAGGCGCCCCTCTTGAAGCCCCTGGAGGATACTTGGGGTGAGCTCCTCCCGCACCGAGACCTCGAGGGCGGGATGCTTTTCTGCAAGCCGAGGCAACAGCTTGGGAAGCAGATAGGGGGCAAGGGTGGGGATGACACCTATATGGAAAAGGCCCAGGAACACCCCCTCCTCCCCCCGGGCCATGGCCTTGATCCTGGCCACCCCCTCTAAAACCCTTCGGGCCTGGGCCGCCACCGCCTGCCCCATCTCGGTGGGTTCTCCCCGCCTGCGGTCAAAGAGCTTCACCCGTAGCTCCTCCTCCAGCTTGCGGATCTGCACGCTTAGGGCGGGCTGGGAGAGGTAGACCCGCTCCGCCGCCCGGGTGAAGCTCTTTTCCTCCACCAAGGCCACCAGGTAACGCAGTTGGTCCAAGGTCATAGCTTTATTTTATTTCCTTGGCTATCCGAATCTATTAGACTTATGAGTAGGGTTTCCCTAAGGTGAAAAGTGCCTGGCTAGGTCAGGCAGGAGGTGTAAGGATGTTTTTAAGGATAGATCGCCTACAGATAGAGTTGCCCATGCCCAAGGAGCAGGACCCCAATGCGGCAGCGGCGGTACAGGCCCTTCTGGGGGGGCGCTTCGGGGAGATGTCCACCCTGATGAACTACATGTACCAGTCCTTCAACTTCCGGGGGAAGAAGTCCCTCAAGCCCTATTACGACCTCATCGCCAACATCGCCACCGAAGAATTGGGCCATATAGAACTTGTGGCCGCCACCATAAACAGCCTTTTGGCCAAGAACCCTGGCCAGTACCTGGAGGAAGGCGTGGACCCAGTACAAGCCCCCCTGGGCTTCGCCAAGGATGCCCGCAACGCCGCCCATTTCATCGCCGGAGGAGGCAACAGCCTGGTGATGGGGGCCATGGGGGAGCACTGGCACGGGGAATACGTCTTCACCAGCGGCAACCTGATCCTGGATCTTTTGCACAACTTCTTCCTGGAAGTGGCCGCCCGTACCCACAAACTCCGGGTCTACGAGATGACCGCCAACCCCGTGGCCCGGGAGATGATCGGCTACCTCCTGGTGCGGGGCGGGGTGCACGCCGCCGCCTACGGCAAAGCCCTGGAAAGCCTTACCGGGGTGGAGATGACCAAGATGCTCCCCATCCCCCGGATTGAGAACAGCAAGATCCCCGAGGCCAAGAAGTACATGGACCTGGGCTTCCACAAAAACCTCTACCGCTTCAGCCCCTCAGACTACCAGGACCTGGGCCTCATCTGGTCCGGCCCCTCCCCGGAGGACGGAAGCGAGGTAAGGGTTGTGGACGGACCCCCCGAGGGTGGCCCGGTCTTTGATCCCGGCCACGACGCCGCCCTTTTCGCCCCCGAGTTCCACCCGGGCGAGCTCTACGAGATCGCCAAGAAGCTCTACGAGAAGGCCAAGTAGGCCAGCACCCCTGGCCGGGCCCTAGGGCCCGGCCAGGGCTATAAAGCCCCATACCTTCCCCCCGGTAAGGCCTGGGCCAGGCCCTTCAGCTCCAGGAGGGTGAGGAGGGAAAGTACCCGCTCTGGGGTCAACCCCAAGGCTTGGGCCAGGTCCTCGGGCAAGGCCTCCCCCTGCCGCAGAAGGGCGTAAAGCCCTTCCTCCTCCTGGGAAAGCTCCAGCGCCTTCCTGGGCTTTCCGGAAAATCCCAGGTAGGAGAGGACGTCCTCCGCGGAAAGCACCGGGTAAGCCCCGTCCTGGATAAGGCGGTTGGCCCCCAGGGAGTTTTCGTCCGTGGGCCGGCCCGGCACCGCCAAGACCTCCTTGCCCAGCTCCAGGGCGTAGCGGGCGGTGATGAGGGCCCCGGACTCCAAGGGGGCCTCCACCACGATCACCGCCCGGGCAAGCCCAGCGATGATGCGGTTTCTCCGCGGGAAAAACTCCGGCTTGGGACCGGTGCCCAAGGGAAACTCGGAAACCAGGTCCATCCTATGGGCCAGCTCCCGGTGCTCGGGGGGATAGAGGCGGTCCAAGGCACTCCCCAAAACCCCCAGGGTCCGCCCTCCTCCCTCCAAGGCCCCAAGGTGAGCCTCCCGGTCAATGCCCCGGGCCAGACCGGAAAGCACCGCAACCCCCGCCTCGGCCAGCTCCCGGGCCAGCCTCCGGGTAAAGAAAAGGGCCCAGGAGGAGGCCTTGCGGGTACCCACGATGGCCACCGCTCGCCCTTCTTCCGGAAGTTCTCCCTTCAGGTAAAGATGGGTGGGAGGCTGGGGAAGCCGCCTGAGCCCCTCAGGGAATTCCTCCTCCCACAGGCCCAGGATGCGCACCCCTAAGGCCGCTGCCCGCTCCCTTTCCCTCCCGGCTTGCTTTTCCGCCTGGGGAAGCCCTATCGCCGCCTGAGGAAAGCGCTCTTTTAAAGAACGCACCGGGTTTTCCTCAGCCAAAAGCTCCAGAAGCCGCTTGGGCCCGATGCCGGGAAGCAGGGCCAGGGCTAGGGGATCCACGGCTTTGGAGTATACTGAAAAACCTGGGCCACGGGCAAAGCCCGTATTCCGCCCTTGGTTGCGGGCCAGGCCCGTGGCTGGAAGGTCCGGCCCCAGGCCTCAAGGCCAATCCCCAGGGGCCGGGATGACCTAAGGACCATGGAAGAGAAAACCTATTCCGGATTCGTGGCCATTGTGGGCAAGCCCAACGTGGGCAAGTCCACCCTCCTCAACAACCTCCTGGGGGTGAAGGTGGCCCCCATCAGCCCCAAGCCCCAGACCACCCGCAAGCGCCTTCGGGGCATCCTCACCGAGGGCAACCGCCAGATCGTCTTCGTGGACACCCCAGGCCTCCACCAGCCCATGGACGCCCTGGGGGAGTTCATGGACCAGGAGGTCTACGAGGCCTTAGCCGATGTGAACGCGGTGGTGTGGGTGGTGGACCTGCGCCACCCCCCCACCCCGGAGGATGAGCTGGTGGCCAAGGCCCTAAGGCCCCTGGTGGGGAAGGTGCCCATCCTTTTGGTGGGCAACAAGCTGGACGCCGCCAGGTACCCTGAGGAAGCCCTAAGGGCCTACCATGCCCTCCTTCCCAAGGCGGAAACCCGTACGCTCTCCGCCTTGGACGAGCGCCAGGTGGCCGAGCTTAAGGCGGAACTCCTGGCCCTCCTTCCCGAAGGCCCCTTCTTCTACCCCGAGGACTTCGCCAAAAGCGACCAAGACTTCGGGGAGTGGGTGGCGGAGATCGTGCGGGAAGAGGCCATGAAGCGCCTTTGGCACGAGGTACCCTACGCGGTGGCCGTGAAAACCGAGGAGGTGGCGGAAAGGGAAAACGGCGTCCTCTACATCAAGGCCATCCTCTACGTGGAACGCCCCTCCCAGAAGGCCATCGTCATCGGGGAGGGGGGTCGGAAGATCAAGGAGATCGGCCAAGGGGCTAGGAAGCAGCTGGAAATCTTCTTGAACCGGCATGTGTACTTGGACCTCGAGGTCAAGGTCTACCCCGACTGGCGCAAGGACCCCGAGGCCTTAAGGGAACTGGGCTACCGGTCCATGGGGTGACACCCTTCTCGTGTTTCGTCCCCTCGGTTCCCCTCTTAAGGCCTTTTCCGAAGACCTTGCCCTGGCCTAGGTGGTAAGTTGGGGTATCCCTTTCCATGGGGTTTCCGTTTAGCATAACCCATATGCCTTGGCTTCTGCCCAAAGGAATCACCCCCCTCCACGAAAAGGCCCTGGACCGCTTCCTGGGGAGCTTGGTGGAGAAGCTTTCCGACCCCGCCGTGGACCGCAATGCCCTGGTGCGGGAGGAGCTGGCCCGCCTCCTCTATGGCCGGCCCTATCAAGAACTCCTCGAGGCCAGCCCTCTGGCCGCCATGGGGTTGGACCCCGAGGGCATCACCTTTGAGGCCGAGTACTACGCCGCCACCGACCAGGAGAAGTTCCAAAAGGTCAAGCCCCTCCTCTGGTTCTGGAAGGTTTTGGACCTCACCCCCATCGGCCAGTCCGTGCACTCGGGGGTGGCTATCCGCCGGGCCCTGGCCCCCTTCATCTTCAAGCGGGTGGGGCGAAACCCCAAGTTCTTCCAAAACGTGGAGTTTTCCGTGGGGTACAACCTGGAGCTGGGGGACGACGTGGTGGTCCACCGCTACGTCCTCCTGGACGATATCGGCGGCATCAAGATTGGGGACCGGTCCTCCCTTTCCGACTATGTGAACGTCTACAGCCACACCCACCACGTCCTGGCCTCCCCCGATGTGACCCTTAAGGAAACCATCATCGGAAGCGGGGTACGCATCACCTACCACGCCACCATCCTGGCGGGGGTGCGCATCGGGGACGATGCCATGGTGGGCACCGGGGCCATCGTCACCAAGGACGTGCCCCCCCACGCTATCGCCCTGGGGATTCCCGCCAGACCCGTGCGCTACAAGGTGCGCCACGACTGTCCCTACTGCCGCAAAGGGGAACCCCATCCCTCGGACCTCATCCCCAAGGCCCCCGACCGCAAGGGCAACCCCGACTACCCCGACTTCCTTCCCCCTGGCTTCGGCACCCGGGAGGCCTAGGCCATGTGGACCAGGGAGGAGCTGGACCGCTACCACCGGCAGATGATCCTGCCCCAGGTGGGGCCGGAAGGGCAAGAAAGGCTCAAGCAGGCCTCTGTGGTGGTGGTGGGAGCCGGAGGGCTTGGGGTTCCTGTCCTCCAGTATCTGGTGGCAGCTGGGGTGGGCCGGATCGGCATCGTGGAGATGGACCGGGTGGAGGTCTCTAACCTCCACCGCCAGGTGCTCTACACGACCGAGGACATAGGCAAACCCAAGGCTCTGGTGGCCAAGGAGCGGCTTCTAGCCCTAAACCCCTTGGTGGCGGTTGACGCCTACCCGGCGCGCCTCACCTCGGAAAATGCCCTGGAGATCCTGAAACCCTACGACCTGGTGGTGGATGCCTCCGACAACTTCCCCACCCGCTACCTGGTGAATGACGCCTGTGTCCTCCTAGGAAAGCCTTTGGTCCACGGGGCCATCTACCAGTTTGACGGCCAGGTGGCGGTCTTCCACCACAGGACCCCGGAAGGGGAGATGGGCCCCTGTTACCGTTGCCTCTTCCCCAAGCCCCCTCCGCCGGGAAGCGTCCCCTCCTGTGCGGAGGCCGGGGTCTTCGGGGTTTTACCGGCGGTGGTGGGAAGCCTGATGGCGGCGGAGGCCCTAAAGGTGCTTCTGGGCATCGGTAAACCCCTAGCTGGCTCTCTCCTCCTCTACGACGCTTTGGAGAGCCAGTTCCGCAAGCTTGCCTTACGCCGGAACCCGGCCTGCCCCGTCTGCGGGGACCATCCCACACAGCGGGAGCTCATAGATTACGAAGCCTTTTGCGGGCTCTAGTCACCGCTTGTACCTCGCCGGAGGGACCACCCTGGCGAACCCTTCCCCTGGGATGAAGGTGGGAAGCCCTGCCCTTTTCCCGCGTTTTATTCCCCGATTGCCACCAAGATCTCGCCCATCCAAGGGCTTCTCCGAAGCCCCCACCCTGGCAGGGGCCAGGGTGGGGTGGTGCCAGAAGGCCAGGGGCTTTTTGGCCCCCAGCCCAGGCCCTATCCCCTAAGCCCGCGCCTCCACGGGAAGATAGGGCACGTCCAGCTGACCGATGTACTTGGCATCGGGGCGCAGCAGGCGGTTGTCCAAGGCCTTGTACTCCAGGATATGCCCCACCCAACCAGAGATGCGGGCCACAGCAAAGATGGGGGTAAAGAACTCCAGGCCGAAGCCCAAATCGGAGTAGACCACCCCGGAGTAAAAGTCCACGTTGGGGTAGATGCCCCTAGGGTTAAGGACCTTGCCCGCCTCCTCCTCCACGATTTTGAGGATCTGGTACTCGGTGGAGTGCCCGTGGGTTTCCGCCACAATGCGGGCCAGCCTCTCCAGGACCCCAGCCCGGGGGTCAAAGGCCTTATAGACCCGGTGGCCCATGCCCATGATGCGCTCCTTCCGGGCCAGCTTCTCCCGCACCCAGTCCCGGGCCCTCTCGGGGGTGCCGATCTCCTGGATCATCTTCATCACCGCTTCGTTGGCCCCACCGTGCCTGGGCCCCTTTAGGGAAGCCACAGCGGCGGTGATGGCCGAATAGAGGTCGGTCTCCGTGGAAAAAGCGGCGATGGCGGTGAAGGTGCTGGCGTTGAAGCCGTGCTCGGCGTGCAGGATTAAAGCGGCATCCATGAGGCGCTCTTGTTCCGGGGAAGGTTCCACCCCGTTCGCCATGAACAGGAAGTTGGCAGCGTGGGAAAGGTCCTCCCTAGGCGGCAAGGGCTCCTTCCCCTCGCGCAAACGCTTGTTGACCGCCACGATGGTGGCAAACTTGGCGATGAGGTCAAGGCCTTTTTCGTAGAGGGCTTCCTGAGAGATGTCCCCTTCTTCTGGGTCCAGCATGCCCAGCTCGGAAACCGCCGTGCGCAGGAAGCTCATGGGATGGGCCCCTAGGGGATACCGGCGGAAGGACTCCAGAAGGTGATCTGGCAGGGCCCGTCGCCAGGCAAGTTCTCGCTTAAAGGTTTCCAGCTCCTCCCGTTTGGGAAGTCTCCCGTGTAGGAGGAGAAAGGTGGTCTCTTCAAAGGTGCTCCTTTCCGCTAGGTCCTGGATGGGGATGCCGTAGTAATAGAGGCGGCCCGCCTCCCCGTCAATGAAGCACATCCGGCTTTCCGTGAAGAGCACGCCCTCCAAACCCCTTGCCACTTCCATACGCGCCTCCCTTTCCGCACCCCAAAGGTGCTTCCCTGCCCATCATACCAGGGCTCGACCGGCCCTTACAGGGCATCCTCCTGCAGGATAAGGGTTTTCAAATAAAGGCTTTCCGGCACGTGCAGGCTCCAAGGGTGATCCCTAGGCTGGTAGGTGAGGGCGTGTACCCTTAGCCGCATCCCCCGGTCGGCGGCCGCCCGCCGGGCCACCTCCAAAAGGTCCTCCGCCTTTAGGTAGTAGCTACACGTGGAAAGCCAAAGGTAGCCCTCGGGGGCCAAAAGGCGCAGGGCCTCCCTTAGGAGATCCACCAGGTGCCGCTTCATGGGGGAAACCTCCTCCGGCCGTTTCACCAAGGTGGGCGGGTCCAAGAGGATATGCTGAAAGGACCCCTCGAGGCCCTTTAGCACCTCCAAGGCTTCTCCGTGGAGGATGTCCACCCTAAAGCCCAGGCGTAACGCCGCTCGGTCCAACACCGAGAGGGCCTCGAGGTCCTTGTCCACTGCCAGGGCATAGGCCCCTTTCCGGGCAGCCCTGAGGGCAAAGCCCCCCACGTAGCTATAGACGTCCAAAACCCTCTCCCCTGGGCGCACCAGGCCTTCAAAAAGGCGGCGGTTTTCCCGCTGGTCCAGGTAAAACCCCGTCTTCTGGGCCAGGACCAGGGGAATGGAGAAAAGGAGGCCATCCTCCTCCACCTCCAAAACCCCAGGCACCTCCCCGTAGACCACCCCTACCCTCTCGGGAAGGCCTTCCTGCCTCCTGGCCTCCACATCGCTTCGCTCATAAACCCCCTTGGGGGACACAACCTCCAGAAGAGCCGGAAACCACGCCCCCCTTAAGGCCTCCATCCCCCGGGTGCGCACCTGGAGGACCAAGACTTCCCCGAAGCGGTCCACCACTAGCCCAGGAAGCCCGTCCGCCTCCCCATGCACCAAGCGGTAGCTTTGGCCCATCCCTTCCCGCCTCCTGAGGGCCCGCTGAAAGCGGGCTAGAAAAAAGGCCCGATCCAGCGGGCCAGGGTCAAAGCGGTAAGCCCGGAAAGGGATGCGGGAATCGGGGTCCAGGTAGCCCACCGCCACAAAGCTCCCATCGGTAGCCACCGCCTCCGCTACCCCTGCTTGGGAAGGCATCTCCTCCAGCTCATCCCGATAGAGGTTGGGGTAGAAGTTGCGGACCTTCCTCTCCTTTCCCGGCTTGACCACCACCCTAAGCACAGGCTCAGCATACCCTTGTGCTACCTCGGAACCATGAACCGAAAGCGTTGGCTAGCCCTTCTCCTTTTCCTGATGGTGGCCCTTCTGGTGGTGGGCCTGGGGCGCCTAACCCAATCCCGGGAAACCGACCATCCCTGGCGGGAAACCACCCTATATGGCCGCGGCGAAAAAGTGGTCCTCCTGGAAGTGGCGGGGAGTATCCCCGCGGGAAAAGACCTCGAGGACCTCCTATCCAAGATCCGCCAGGCCCAGGAGGACCAAAGCATCCGGGCCGCCGTCCTCTTCGTGGACAGCCCTGGGGGTAGCGTAACGGAAACCGAGGCCATCCACCGGGCCCTAAAGGGCCTGGCCCAGGCAAAGCCCCTGGTGGCCGCCTTCGGCACGGTGGCCGCCAGCGGGGGCTACTATGTGGCCACCGCCGCCCGGGAAATCTTTACCCCGGCCACGGCCATCACCGGCTCCATCGGGGTCATCGCCACCCTCCCCCAGGTCCAGGGTTTGTTGGCCAAACTGGGCGTCCAAGTGAAAGTTCTTAAGGAAGGAAGGCTCAAGGACATGGGTTCTGGCCTAAGGCCCCTCACCCCCGAGGAGCAAGCCATCCTCCAGGGCTATATGCGGGAGGCGTACCGGCTTTTTCTGGCCAGGGTTAGCGAAGGAAGGCGCCTTTCCCCGGAGAGGGTGCGGCTCCTGGCCGATGGCCGCATTTACTCGGGAGCCCAGGCCATCGCCCTGGGACTTGCGGACCGGGAAGGCTACCTGGAGGACGCCGCCAGGCGCGCTGCAGAGCTGGCCGGCCTGGCGGAGTTTCGCCTGGTGCGTTATAAAAAACCCAAGGGACTTTTGGACGAGCTCCTGGGCGAGAGCTTTCCCCTGGGCCTTTCCTCGGAAACCGAGCAGCTGGTTTCCTTGCTCGGCCGGAAAGGGTTCCGCCTCGAGTACCGCTACCTGGGGGGTGGCCTATGGTGATCGCAAGCCCCTGGCGCCGGCTCCTAGCCTCCCTCATAGACGGGCTTATCCTGGTGCCCCTGAGTTTTCTTTTAATGACCCTTGCCGGTATCAACCCCTTGACGGCAAGCACCACCTTCCTCCAGGATTTCCTCTTCAACTGGCTACCCAGCTGGGCCTACTACGTGATCTTCACCGCTTTGTATGGGGCTACCCCAGGAAAAATGGCCCTGGGCCTCAGGGTGGTCCGCACGGACGGCCAACCCGTGGACTGGCTCACCGCCTTCATACGGGAGGTGATCGGCAAGACCCTCTCCACCCTCCCCCTTCTCCTGGGCTACCTGTGGGCCTTTTTCCATCCCAGGCGCCAGGCCTGGCATGACCTCATCGCCGATACCGTGGTGGTGCGCCCAGGCCAAGCCCGGGATAAGACGGAAGAGGGCAGCCTTGGGTGAAGCCGCCGAGGTGGGGGAAACCCCTCCCGGCGAGGCAGGGAAAGGGGTAGGCCGCCTACACGTTGAACCCAAACATCCGCATCATGCGCTTGCCCTCCTCGGTCATGCGGGCAGGGGTCCAGGGAGGGGTCCAGACGAACTCCACGTTCACCCCCTGTACCCCGGGCAGGCGCATCACCGCCATCTCCGCATCGGCCTTCACCATGTCCTGGGCCGGACAGCCGATGGCGGTGAGGGTCATGGTGAGGTCCACCACCCCGTTTTCATGGATTTCCACGTCGTAGACCAGACCCAGATCCACGATGTTCACGGGAATCTCGGGGTCGTAGACCACCTTCAGGGCCTCGAGGACCTGCTCCTTGGTGGGCAAACCCTCCCCAGATGCCTTTTCCCCTTCGGGTAAGGCTTCCTGGCGCTCGTCCATACCCCCAAGGATACCCTGCCTTCCAGCCCTTTGCCTAGCCAAGCTCACCTTCCCCCTGGATAAAAGAGGGCAAATGTGCCACAATATCCCCGGTTGGGGAGTAGCCCCAATACCAGCCTTCCGTCAGGACGGGCCTAAGCCCCGGGGGCTGGGGGCAGAAAGCCCGGGCGAGACCACCGCAGGAAGCGGTGGTCTTTATCTTTTTGGGAGGTTGACATGGAAGGTAGCGTTCTCTCCGTGATCCTCATCCTGGTGGCCCTGGAGGTGATCCTCTCCGCTGATAACGCCCTGATCCTGGGGGTCATCGTCCAAAAGCTACCCGTTCACCTGAGGCGAAAAGCCCTTTTCTACGGCATCCTGGGGGCCTACGTGCTTCGGGGCCTGGCCCTTCTCTTTGCTGCCCTGGTCATAAAGCTGTGGTGGGTTCAGGTCCTTGGAGCCGCCTATCTCCTCTACATCGCCCTCAGGCACTTCCTGAAACCCGAGGACGCCCACGCCCCACCTCCCCTAGCGGTGAGCGCCACCCAGTTCTGGAAGACGGTAGCCCAGGTGGAGGTCATGGACCTGGCCTTTGCCGTGGACTCGGTGCTGGTGGCCGTGGCCCTTTCCGACAAGCTTTGGGTCATCTACACCGGGGTCTTCTTAGGAATACTGGCCCTCAGGATGCTAGCCAGCCTGGTGGTCTCCCTCCTGGACCGCTACCCCCGGTTCAAGCACCTGGCCTATGGGGTGGTGGGGCTTGCCGGGGTTAAGCTCCTCCTGGGCGGCTGGGACAAGCTGATGAAGGAGGTCCTCCACCGCCCCGAGCTGGTGGTGGGCCTGGACAAGGAGACCTTTAGCCTCTTCATCCTGGGGATGCTCCTTTTGGGAAGCCTCTGGGCCCTGCGTAAGCCAGCGGTCCAACCCTCCTGAGATGAACTTTTGGACCTACCTTCTCCCAGCCCTACTCCTCTTCCTGGAGGTGGGCTTCCCCTTCGGCCTCTTTGTACCCGGAGGGGATACCCTCCTCTTGGCCCTAGGAGCCCTGGCCGGGGAGGGAAGGCTGGCCCTCTTCCCCTTGCTCCCCATCCTCCTCCTGGGAAGCTACCTGGGGCACGGAATGGGGTACGGACTGGGGCGGATCCTGGGCCCTAAGGTGATAAAACGCTTCCCCGAAAGGCTAAGGCAGCAGGCCACCAGACTCCTAAACCGTTTTGGCCCTTCGGCCTTGCTGGTTGCCCCCTCCGTGCCGGGCCTGCGCACCGCGGTGCCCTTCTTGCTCGGGGCCCTGGGCTTTCCCTGGCTACCCTACCTGGCCCTCGCCGCTCTGGGAAGCCTTCTTTGGACCCAAGGCCTGGTGCTCCTAGCCTACTTGGTGGGGGAAAGGCTTCCCGCTTGGTTGCTGTGGCCCGTCCTCCTCCTGCTGCTTGCCCTTGCCCTTTTGCGGCGAAAACCTGGGGGCTAAAGCGCCTTGAATCCCGCCTACACGTATTTCTCCCCCCGCACCACCCAAACGTTCTCCACATAGGCGATCACGGCATAGTGGGGGAAGTAGGCCTCCTGCAGCCGGGCTAGGATGCGGAGGGCCACCTCCTCGGGGACAATGGTCTCCAAGCGGATGTTCTGCCCCTCCCAGTCCAGGCTGCGCATGCCCCTCGAGCCCTCCCCCCTGGCGGGCACGATGGTGTACCCTTTGGCCCCCAGGCGCTTGATCTCCTCCACCAGCTTCTTCTCCAGGATGCTCTCGGCCACGATGGTCACCAGCTTTAAGGGCTTCAGGTCCATGTTTCACCCCCCGATCCACTGGGTTAGGGCGTGGTAGATGGGGATGCCCAAGACCAGGTTAAAGGGAAAGGTCACCGCCAAGCTGGCGGTGAGGTACAGGCTGGGATTGGCCTCCGGCAAGGCGATGCGCACGGCGGCGGGGGCGGCGATATAGCTGCTGCTGGCGGCCATGGCCCCCAAAACCGTTGCTCCTCCCACGGAAAGCCCCACCCAATGCCCGAGATACACCCCGATGGCCCCATGGAAGATGGGCAGGAGGATGCCATAGAGGACCAGGCGGAAGCCCACCTGTTTTAGGGCAGCGAACCTCGAGGCCGCCACCATCCCCAGATCCAGCAGGAAAAGGGTGAGGACCCCATAGAAGGGATCCACAAAAAAGGGTTTTACCCGGTCCATCCCCTCCTCCCCGGAAAGGGCCCCGATGAGAAGCCCTCCCACCAGGAGGACCACGCTCCTCCCGGTAAGGACCTCCTGGAAGGCGTCACCCAGGTTCCCACCTCCCCGCTTGGCCAAGAGCAGGGCCACCACGATACCCGGCACCTCCAAAAGGGCCACCAGGGTGGGCAAGAAGCCCTCGGGCCTGTGGCCCACCCCTTGGGCAAAGGTGAGGGCCGCCAAAAAGGTCACCGCAGAGACCGAACCGTAATGGGCGGCCAAGGCCCCGGCATCCACCCGGCCGAGGGTGAGAAAGCGGCGGGCCAGAAAATAGCTGGAAAGGGGGCGGAACATCCCCAGGCCCAGGGTGGCCAAGGCGGGAAGGAGCAGGGTGGCCACGGGGGTCTTGGAAAGCTCCACCCCCCCTTTGAAGCCGATGGCGAAGAGCAGGTAGATGGATAGGGCCGTGTACAGGGCCTCGGGAAAGGCCAGGTCGCTCTTGAGAAGCCGGGCCGCCACCCCCAGGGCGAAGGCCAGCACCATGGGGGAAAGGAGGTTGAGCCGAAGCAGTTCCAAGGCATCCATGGCCTGCCTTTTACCACGAGGGGGAAGGCTTGGTACAATCCGGTACGATGCGGCCTTTGGTGGGCGTTATCATGGGTTCTAAGTCCGACTGGGAAACCCTGCGCCATGCGGCGGAGACCCTCGAGGCCCTAGGGGTTCCCTATGAGGTGCGGGTGGTCTCCGCCCACCGCACCCCGGACCTCATGGCGGAGTACGCCAAAACCGCCAAGGAGCGGGGGCTTTTGGTGATCATCGCTGGAGCGGGTGGGGCGGCCCACCTCCCGGGGATGACCGCCGCCCACACCCCCCTGCCCGTGCTGGGGGTACCGGTGGAGAGCAAGGCCTTAAAGGGCCTGGACTCCCTCCTCTCCATGGTGCAGATGCCGGCGGGCGTCCCCGTGGGCACCCTGGCCATCGGCAAGGCGGGGGCGGTGAACGCGGCCCTGCTTGCCGCCAGCATCGTGGGGCTTTCCCACCCCCAGGTGATGGAGCGCCTCGAGGCCTACCGGAAGGCCCAGACCGAAGCCGTCTTGGCCCACCCCGACCCCCGGGAGGAAGGATGAGGATAGGCATCCTGGGCGGGGGACAGCTGGGCCGGATGCTGGCCCTGGCCGGCTATCCCTTGGGCCTTTCCTTCCGCTTCCTGGACCCCTCCCCTGAGGCCTGCGCCGGGCAGGTGGGGGAACTCGTGGTGGGTGACTACCTGGACGAAAAGGCCCTTCGCCGCTTCGCCGAGGGGCTGGACCTGGTCACCTACGAGTTTGAGAACGTCCCCGTGGAGGCGGCCCGCTTCTTGGCAAAGAGGCTTCCCGTATTCCCTCCCCCCAAGGCCCTGGAGGTGGCCCAGGACCGCCTGGCGGAAAAGGCCTTTATGCAAGGCCTGGGGGTACCCACCCCTCCCTTCCACCCGGTGGATAGCCTCGAGGAGCTGGAGGAGGGCCTGAGGGCCCTGGGCTTTCCCGCCCTCCTCAAGACCCGCCAGGGCGGGTACGACGGCAAAGGACAGGTGCGGATCGGCTCTTGGGAGGAGGCGCCCAAGGCCTTCCAGGCCCTGGGGGGAAGGGGATTGGTCCTCGAGGGGCATATCCCCTTTGACCGGGAGCTCTCCATCCTGGGAGTGCGGAGCCGCACCGGAGAGCTGGCCTTCTACCCCCTGGTGGAGAACCGCCACCAGGAGGGCATCCTGCGCCTCTCCCTGGCCCCGGCTCCCGGGACCTCCCAAGCCCTCCAGGAAAAGGCCGAGACCTACGCCAAGAAGGCCATGGAGGCCCTGGGGTACGTGGGGGTTCTGGCCCTGGAGCTTTTCCAGGTGGAAGGGGAGCTCCTCTTCAATGAGATGGCCCCCCGGGTCCACAACTCCGGCCACTGGACCATAGAGGGCGCCGAGACCGGCCAGTTTGAAAACCACCTCCGGGCCCTTTTGGGCCTCCCCTTGGGGAGCACGGCCCCAAGGGGCCATAGCGCCATGGCCAACCTCATTGGCCACAAACCCGACTTCGCCCAGGTCCTCGCCTTTGCTGGAGCCCACCTCCACTGGTACGGCAAGGCGGTGCGCCCAGGGCGGAAGGTGGGGCATATCACCTTGCGGCGGGACACTTGGGAAGGCCTAGCCCAGGACCTTCCCCATCTCCTCACCCTGGCCCAGGCTCCTGAGCCGGTATAATCCCCGTGTTCCCTGCGGGAGCGGAAGGAGGCGATCCATGGAACGGAACGCTCGGCTCAAAGAGGTGGTGCGCGCGGCCAAGGAACACCCCGTCTACCGGGAGAAGCTTAGGGGAATCCACCCGGAGGAGGTCACCCTGGACAACCTGGGGGAGCTTCCTCCCACCACCCGGGAGGAATGGGTGGCCTACCTTAAGGAAAACCCCAGGCCGCCCACAGGGGCCAGCCTCATGCACCTGACCCCGAGCCCTTTCATGGGCTGGATGCCGGAGTACCTCTCCCAGGAGGACCTCCGTTACCAGACCGAGGCCCTGGCGGAACACTACCGGCGGCTTGGCCTCACGGGGAAAAAGGTGCTGGTGGCCTTCAGCTACCACGTGTATGCCGGGGGGTGGCTCTTCCACCAAGCCCTTTGGCGGGCGGGGAACCTGGTCTTCCCCCATGGGCCCGGGGAGGCCAGCCGCATCGCCGAGATCGGCCAGGCCTACGGCTTTGACGTGCTGGTCACCAACCCCTCCTTCGCCCTCAAGGTGGGCCAGGCGGGGGGGCGGTTCGCCCTCCTTCTGGCAGGGGGCGAGCCCTTCACCTCCGTCCCCGGTTTCCGAGAAAAGGTGGAGGCCCTTTTGGGGTGCACCGCCCTGGATGCCTATGGCACCAGCGAGCTGGGGATCGTGGCCGGGGAGCAGCTCGCCAAGGATGGCCTTTGGGAGATCCCCGAGATGGCCGTGCTGGAAGTTCTGGACCCGGAAACCCTAAAGCCCGTTCCTGACGGGGAAAAGGGGGAGCTGGTGGTCACCGCCCTAAGCCGCACCCTCATGCCCATGGTGCGCTTCCGCACCGGGGACTTGGCCATCGCCGAGAGGCGGGAAGGGCTCACCGTCCTACCCCGGGGGGTCTTTGGCCGCACCGACCAGATGGTGAAGGTGAAAGGGGTAAAGTTCTACCCCACGGAGCTGGCCCCCATCCTGGGCGGGTTCGGCCTGGACCCCAGGGGCTACCAGGTGGTGGTGGAACGAAAGCTGGAGGGCACGGACAAGCTGGTCCTTCGGCTTAAGGCGGAGAAGGTGCCCGCCGGGCTTCTGGAGGCCATCACCAAGGCCACGGGCCTAAAGGTGGACGAGGTGGAGCTGGTGGGGGAGCTGGAAGGAGGCCTGGTGGTGGATCGGCGCTTCTAATGCCACCCCACCTTGGCTTTCGCCAAGGTGGGGGCCCCGGTAATCCCACCCCACCTTGGCTCCCGCCAAGGTGGGGGCCCCGGTACTTTCGGGTGTTCTTGGGCACCCAGGGGGCATGGCGAAGAGAGGGTATAAGGGGGTGTAGAGGCGTCCTCTTGGGGCCACTTGTTACATTCTTCTCATAACCCTGAGGTATACTCCTCCCAAAGCAACGGGGCCCTTGGGCTATAGTAAGGGCAAACCCTGTGCCTTGTGGGAAGGAGGCAAGATGCGGTTTTTCGTGGTGGGCGACGTTTCCGTGGACCTGCTCTTCTTCGTAGAGCGCATACCGGAGCCGGGGGAGGAGGTTCCTTCCCGCCGCGCCCTGATGAAACCAGGAGGCGCTGGAGCCACCCTGGCGGTGCAGCTGGCCAGCCTGGGCCACCGGGTCTACCTGGCGGGCCGGGTGGGGCAGGACCCCTTCGCGGAGCTGGCCCTTTCCCGGGTGCGGGAGGCAGGGGTGGACCTCAGGCACCTTCAGGAGGACCCCGACCACACCACCAGCTCGGTGCTGATCCTTTTGGTGCCAGGAGGGGAAAGGGCCATGGTGAGCGCCGAGGGGGCAAGCCGTTACCTGGATCCCTCCCTCTTCAAGCCCCGTTTCCTAGACCAAGCGGACGCCGTGGCCCTCTCCGCCTACGCCCTGGTGGGAGGGCCCAGCCGCAGCTATGCGGTGGAGGTCCTCGAGGCCGCCCGCAAGCGGGAGATGCCCATCTTCGCCGATTTGGGGACGGGGGCGGTGCGGGTAGCGGGCAAGGAGCTTTTGCGTTACCTCCGGGGGGTAAGCTGGCTCCTCATGAACCAGACGGAGCTTCTGGCCCTGACCCAGGCTTCCTCCCTTTCCGAGGGGGTAGCCCGCCTGCGGGAAGAGGGTTTCCACCATCTGGCCATCAAGGTGGGGGCCCTGGGGTCCATCGTGGTCACCCCGGAAGGGGAGGAGCTCATTGAGCCCTTTCCCGTGGAGGATATCGTGGACTCCACAGGGGCCGGGGATGCCTACACCGCCGCCTTCGCCCACGCCATTCTGAGCGGAAAGAGCCCCTTGGAGGCGGGCAGGCTGGCCAACCTGGCCGGGGCCCTGGCCGCCACCGCCATCGGGGCCCAGGGCAGGCTCATCCGCCTAGAGGACCTGGAAGTAGCGGTGGGCTAAGGACAGGAAGGCCAGCCCTGCCCTCCCGCTTTTTTCCGGGTGAAACTGGGGGGCAAGGAGGTTGTCCTTGGCCAGGAGGGCGGTGAAGGGCGTACCCTCATACTCCCCCTGGCCCAAGGCATGGGGAGTGAGGGGGCCATAGTAGGAGTTGGCGAAGTAAAAGTGGCGCCCCGAAAGCTCCTGGAAGGCCCCGGCAAAGCCCACCCGGTTCCAGCCCATCTGGGGTACCCGACCCCGGGGAAAGCGCCTCACCACCCCTTCCACCAGGCCCAAACCCCTAACCCCGGGGGCCTCCTCGCTTTCCTTGTACAGGACCTGCATGCCCACGCAGATGCCCAGGAAGGGAAGGCCCCTTTCCAGGTGGGCCAAGACCCTGTCCACAAAGCCGCTGTTTCGGAAGGCCTGCATGACCTGGCCGAAATGCCCCTGGCCGGGAAGGACCAGGAGGCTGGCCTCGAGGTGGGCCCGGGGGTCCGAGGAAACGGCCACCTGGAAGCCGGCCACCTCCAGGGCCTTGGCCGCACTCCGGAGATTCCCCGAGCCGTAGTCAATGAGGAGCGCCTTCATGCCCTACAGGACCCCCTTGGTGCTGGGAAGCCCCTCCCCCGTGATCCGGGTCGCCCGGTGAAGGGCCCGGGCCAGGGCCTTGAAACTGGCCTCCAGCACGTGGTGCACCTCCCTGCCGGAAAAGAGCCTCAGGTGCAGGGTAAGGCGGCCGTGGTTCACCAGCCCCCGCAGGAACTCCCGCAGGTGGTAGTGGTTCACGCCCCCCGCCTCCCCCACCAGGGGCCATTCCTCGGGGCGGTACTCCAGGTGGGGCCTACCCGAAAGGTCCACCACGCAAAGCACCAGGGTCTCGTCCATGGGGGCGAAGGCCTCGGCGTAGCGCTCTAGGCCCATCCCCTCTCCCAGGGCCTCCTTCAGGGCCTGGCCCAGGGTGATGCCCACATCCTCCACCAGGTGGTGCACGTCCACCTCCAGGTCCCCCTGGGCCTTCACCTCCAGGAGGAAGCGGCCATGCCGCTGAAGCTGCAGAAGCATGTGGTCCAGAAAGGGAAGGCCCGTGGCCATCTCGCCCCCTGGGGGCCCATCCAAGCCCAGGCGCACCCGCACCCAGGTTTCCGCCGTGGCCCGCTCCACCGTAGCCTCACGCATACGCCACCTCAAAGGCCGCCTTCAAAAAGGCATCCATCTCCTCCTTGAGGCCCACTGTGACCCGGATGCAGCCCGAAAGGCCGGGGTAGTGGTCCTGCCGGCGCACCAGGATCCCCTGGGCAAGCAGGTGGCCAAACGCCTCCGCGGCATCCGGGGTGCGCACCAGGAGGAAGTTGGTGTGGCTCCTATGGGGCCGCCAGGTGGGATGGGAAAGAAGCCTCCCATACACCCTCTCCCGCTCAGAGCGCACCGTTTCCACCACTTCCTGGACATACCCCAGGTTCTCCAGAACCACTTCCAGGATCGCCCCGGTATGGGCGGGTAGGACGAAGGGAGGAAGCACCTCCCGCACCACCTGGGCCACCTCCGGGGCCGCAAGCAGGTATCCCGCCCGGATGCCCCCCAGGGAAAAGGCCTTGGAGAAGGTGCGCAGGAGGGCCACATGGGGGTTTCCCCGGCCTAGGTGGCTGAAGTCGGTACCGGCGAACTCCCGGTAGGCCTCGTCCACCACCAGTAGACCCCCCACCTCCTTGGCCCTTTCCGCCAAGACCCTTAGGCCCTCCTCAGCAAACAAGGTCCCGGTGGGGGCATGGGGGTTGGGCAGGAAGAAAACCCCTCCCCGGAAAGCGGCCAAGGCCCCTTCCAGGTCCAGGGAAAACCCTTCCCCCAAGGCCACCGCCCGGTATGGGGTTCCCGCCATCCGGGCCGCATGGGCGTAGTGGGGAAAGGAGGGGCTTAGGTCTAAGACCTCCTCCGCCGCCACCGCCAGGGCCAGGATGAGGAGGTTGGACCCAGGAGCCAGCACGATTCCCTCCTGGGGCCAGTCCAGGAGGCTGGCTAGCCTCCTTCGCAAACCCTCAGCATGGATCTCGGGATAGCGGTTCCAGGGAAGCCGGGCCAGGCGCCTTAGGGCCTCCTCCTTCAAGGGAAGGGGCAGGTCAAAGGGGCTTTCGTTCTGGTCTAGCTTCACCGGGGCCTCCACCTTGTTGTAAGGGTACGGCGCCAGGCCCAGGAGGTGCGCCTTAAAGGCCCGCATGGGTCAAGTATAGCCAAAGGGCAGGAAGCCCCATCCGGGCTAAAAGTGGGTGTACCCCCTTCGGGGCACGGGCCTTGCCCCAAAGTACACCCCCTTCCCTTCCCCTATATGGCCGGCAAAGAAGAGGGGAAGCCCCACCCCTTGCGCCCGGAGCAGGACCTCCTCTTCCCTCTCCCTGGGCACCACCAGGACCGCTTCAAACTCCTCCCCCCCGTAGAGGACCAGCTCATAGGCCTCCTCCTCCCCACCCGCAAAGGCCAAGACGTCGGGGTATAGGGGTAGGGCCACGAGGTCCACCCGCACCCCCAGATCGGCAAGCTGCCAAAGGGTTTCCGCCAGGCCATCGGAGGAGTCCAGGCTTCCCCGCAGGAGGCTCTGAAGGCCGAGAAGCTCCAGCCGGGGCAGGGGGTAAAAGGCGGCCTCTTGGATGAGGGGGAAACCCTTTAGGTCCCTACCCCGGTAGTGGGCGGCAATGGCCGCCCCCGTCCTACCCCAGCGGTCCCCGGCCAAATAGACCCGGTCCCCGGGCAAGGCCCGGCGGGGCAAGGGAGCCTCGGCGTAGGCGAAGCCGGAAACGGTGAGGGCCACCTCTTGGCCCCTATTGGTGTCCCCCCCCAGAAGGCAAGCCCCAAGCCGCCTCGCCGCCTCCGCGGCCCCTTCCACCAGCTCCAAGGCGAAGGCCTCCTCGAGGTCCTCCGGCAAGAAGAGGCCCAGGGTAAACCCCAAGGGCTTGCCCATCTTGGCGATCAGGTCCGAGGCCGTGGCCGCCACCCCCCTGAAGCCCACCGCAAAGGGCCCCATCCCCAAAAGGGCCACCTCCCGGTAGAGGAAACCATCGGTCTTGAGAAGCCAAGCCTCCTCCCCTACCCAAATCCCACCGGCATCGTCCCCTGGGGGCAGGGGAGCCCCAGGGGGATAGCCGATAGGGGCCAACTTCCTAAGAAGAGCCCGCTCCCCCAAGTCTTTAAGCCGCATACGACCAGGCTAAGGTATCATGGCGGGGTGTGCCGGGTTGACCTTTGCCGTACACCGGCCCCTGGCCCCTTGGTCCTGGTGGAGGTTCTTCCCGCAGGAAGCGTCCTCACCTTGCTCCTGTCCCATGGGGCCGAGGAGGCCTGGGTAACCCCCGGGCCCAAGGTGGCCCGCCTGCTGGCGGAGGAGTTGGGAAAGGAAGCCCTTCTTCTGGGCGAGGTGGAGGGGTTTCCCCCCGAGGGTTTCCATGGCCGTCTCTCCTTGGTGGAACTGGAAGGCTTGAACCTAAAGGGAAAACGGGCCATCCTGGTGGCCCCGATGCTGAACGCTAGCCTTCTTCCGGGAGAGGAGGAGGTTTACCTGGTGGGCTTCCGTAACGCCAAGGCCGCCTTGGAACTCCTCCGTCCGCTAAAGGGCATCGTGCTCCGGCCTGCGGGAGCCCCCGAGCCCCTGCTTTCTGCGATGGTGGCGGCGGGTTTTCTGCAGAAAAAGCTGGCCCCCCATGCCCCTTTAAGTCTGGCTTCCGCCCTCCTCAAGGCCTTCCCCGACCCCCAGGAGGCCCTTTTCCAAAGCCCTGAGGGCCAGGCCCTCCACAAGGAGGGGCGCACGGAGGAGCTGGCCCGGGCCAGCCTCATCGGAGTGGACCCGGTGGTGCCCCGGCTGGCCGGGGTGCGCTTCTTCCCCAAGTGGGAGTTCGGCCTGACCCAGGACCGCTACGCCCAGAGGTTCGTGCCGTGGAACGGCTAGAGATCCTCAGCCTGCCCTTGGACCCCGTGGACATGGAAGGGGCCCTGGCCCGCATCGGGGACTTCCTGAAGGAAGAGGGCACCCATCAGGTGGTGACCCTGAACCCCGAGATGGCCGTGCGGGCCCAGAAGGAGGAGGCCTTAAGGCGGGCCATCCTCGAGGCGGAGTTGGTAACCCCGGACGGGATAGGTATTCTCTGGGCCGCCAAAAGGCTTCTCGGCCTGGACCTCAAGGAGCGGGTCACCGGGGTGGACCTTACCCTGGCCCTCTTGCGGCGCTTTCCTGGAATCCGGGTCTACCTCCTAGGGGGAAAACCCGGGGTAGCCGAGCGGGCCGCGGCCGAGGCCAGGCGGCTGGGGGCCGAGGTGGTGGGTTTCCATCACGGCTACTTCCAAGAGGAAGAAGGGGTGGTGGAGGAGATACGGCAAAAGGCCCCCGACCTCCTCTTGGTGGGCATGGGGGAAAGGCAGGAGGTCTTTATCCACCGGCACAAACCCCACCTGGGCGCCAAGGTGGCCATGGGGGTGGGGGGCACCCTGGACGTCCTGGCCGGCGAGGCGAAGCGCCCCCCCGCCTGGGCCCAGAGGCTGGGTCTGGAATGGCTTTTAAGGGTGGGCCTGGACCCCAAGCGCTGGAAAAGGGCCCCCAGGCTTTTCCGCTTCGCTTACCTTGTCCTTAGGGAAAAGCGCTAAAATGCGCCCATGGTGATCCCAAGGCGCTTCCTGGCCCTTTTCCTTCTCCTGGGACTGGGATTAGCCCAGGGGCTGGTCCTGCCCTTTGAAGGCCCCGAGGGCTTCCGCCGGGCCCAGGCTTTCGCGGAGGGCCTTAAGGCCCCTCCCCCCACCCTCCTGGCCCTTCTCCTTCCCGACCTCCCCTGGCAAGGCAGCTACGACCTGGCCGGGGGGCTTTACACCAAGGCCGGGGCCCGATTGGCCCAAGCAGCCACCGGGGCCGATTGGGTTCTCCTGGGCAAAGAGGAGGAAAGGGGCTTAAGGCTTTTTTTGGCCCGCAAGGACGGGGTCAAGGAGGGGCTTTTTGCCACCCCAAGCCTGGCCTGGGTTTGGCTCCAAAGGGAGGGCCTGGCCAAGAAGTTTAGCTCCTTACCCCACCCTGCCCTTTCGGAGGAAGCCCTTATGGCCCTAGCCCAAGGGCAGAACCCTGACCCCTTGCACCAGTCCGCCTTGGACCTGAAGGAGGGGCGTGGAGCCGGCCTTTTGCAAGGGCTTTTACCGGAAAGGCTACTCCTCCTTTGGCAAGGGAAACTCCCCCCGGCTTACCAAGCCTTCTTCCTCCTCTCCCAAGGGAAGCGGGAAGAGGCCCTCAAGCAGGCGGAGGCCCTGCTCCAGGGAGATGTTTTGCAGCGGACCGCCGCCCACTTGGTCCTTAGGGCCCTCGAGGACCCGCGCTGGAAGGAGTCGGCCCGCAGCCTAGCCCAGGCCTTCCCCGAGCTTCCCCTGGCCTGGGAGGAGGCGAGCTTTGCCGCCTTTGCGGAAGGGAAGGGGGAGGAAGCCAAGGAGGCACTCCTGAAGGCCCTAAAGCTAAGGCCAGATTATTGGCTTTACTGGACCAACCTGGGCTGGGCCTACTACCTTACGGGGGACATCCCCCGGGCCATCCTGGCCTCCCAGCGGGCGGTGGCCTTAAGGCCCAACGCCACCGCCTACTACAACCTTGGGCTTTTCAGGGCCATCTACGGCGACTACCTGGGGGCCAAGGCCGCCTACGACCGGGCCCTCAGGCTAGACGAGGGGGAGGACTTCCCCGAGGCCTTAAAGGACCTGGAGGGGCGCCAGGAACCCCTGGCCCTCTTCTTCCGGGCCTATGTTTCGGAGCGGGCAGGGCTTCCGGCCAAAGCCCTGTACCAAGCCTTCGCGGAAACCCACCCCCGGCATCCCCTGGCCCAGGCGGCAAAGAGGGCCCTGGACCAGGAAGAAGGGGGGCTGGTTTTGGAGGTGAAGCGGCTTTCCCTGATCCCCGGGGACCTGGAAGCCCGGCCCTTCCGCGCCGGGGAAGCCGTTTTCCCCGAGGTAAGCCTCAGCGCCCACCCTTACCTGCCGCGCGGGGAGCTGGAAACCCTCCTCTACCAGGAAGGAACCCTCCTTGCCCAGGAGAAAAAGCCCTTGGGCTTCCCACCCCTCACCGCCGCCCTCGAGGAGGTGGCCCCCGCCGTCACCCTGCCCGAGCCAGGGCGGTATCTCCTGGAGGTCCGCTACGGCCAAGCCCAGGTAGCCATTCCCCTGGAGGTGGGGCCGGAAAGCCTGGCCCGTAAGCTCTACGCCTTGGGCCTCGAGGTGCGGGACCTGGACGGCACCCCCCTCCTAAGCCCCAAGGAGGCCCTGGGCCCTGAGGGGGACCGCCTCCTCCTGGAAAGAACCCTGGAGGCCTTGAGGCAGGCCGCCCCCCTGGCCACAAGCGGACGTCTCACGGCTCCCCTCACCCAAGGGCCCTATGCGGGGAAAAGCGTGCAGGACCTCCTGAAAAACCCCACCCCAGAGATGGTCCGGGCCTTCTTCCAGAAGGTGGTGGAATCCCCCGAGCTCCTTTCGGATAACGACGTGGTAAACGCCCTGGTGGACTGGCTTCTTGAAAGCCGGTAACGCTGTAACGTATCCGTAACGCCTCCTTGGGTTTACCCTAATCCTGGTCTCATTAGACCGGATTGGAGGCGGATTCATATGGGCATTTCTCGGCATTGGCGTTTGGGCATTGTAGCGTTGGTGGCAGCGTTGGGCGCTTGTTCCGGCCCCCAGGGGGTTAAGCCCAACATGGTGGTTCCAGGACCGCGGGACGACGCCGGAGGCGACCCCGCCCAGGCCTGCGGCAAGGCCCTCGAGGCCCCCATGGGCCAGGTGGGGAGCCTCTTGGTCTGGAACACCCAAGACACCCTTTTCGTACGGCTCTCCGGAACCTTCCCTTGGCAGCTTACGGAAAGCCATGCCTATGCGGGCACCGCCGCCCCAGGCAACTGGTGGACCTTCCCGGCCCAAGCGGTCCACGATCCTTACGTAGCCACTTTCACCTACGCCTTCGCGTTAGCGAACCTCGGCGTTAACCCTGGGGACACCTTGCACGTGGCCGGCCACGCCTTCTTCTTAACCCCCAGCTACAACTTTGGCGAAGCCCAGGGTCATGTGGAGTTCACCGTGAACCGCTGCGGCACCACCCCCCCACCCCCGGGTAAGGACATCGTGGTCTTCAACGACATCAACCCCTTTGATAACACCGGAATGGCCAACGTCAACAACAAGCTCATGGTGAAGAATCTCGTCAACTACACCACCTCTGGGCCTCGAGGGGCGGGAACCAAGGTCTATTTTGACCGGGGAAGGAACTCGGTTTGCGGCGGCACTGGAGAGTGTGGCGACTCTAGCCTCGCCACCATGCGGAGCATCATCGCTGGAGAAGGCTTGGCCATAGAAGAGCTCGGGTCCACCCCAGGCTCTATCACCGCCATCCCTGCCGAGGTCAAGGTCATCTTCCTCTGGAACCCCAGGGAGACCTTCACCAATGGTGAGATCAACGTGCTGAAGCAGTTCGCCTCCGAAGGCGGCCGGGTGGTCTTCATCGGGGAGTGGCAGGGCTACTACGATGCCATCACCCTGGAAAACGACTTCCTGGGCAAGATGGGGGCCGTCATGACCAACACCGGTCAAGCGGTGGACTGCGGCTACAATACCCTGCCCCAGGCTTCCTTGCGTCCCCACCAGATCACCCAGGGCATGACGAACGTCACCATTGCCTGCTCCTCGGTGCTGGTGCCAGGGCCCAACGACTACCCCCTTTACTACGACTCCACCAATACCAAGGTGCTTTCGGCCGTGGCCACCATTGACGTTACTCCCTTACCCTTGGGCTTCGTCCAGCCCACCAAGGTCATCGTGTCTCCCCAGAGCCTGCATCCCCTTTTGAACCCGGGTTCCGCCACCGGCTACTAAGAGGGGCAAAAGGAAGCCTCCCGCCTAAGAGCGGGAGGCTTTGCTGGTGGAGCCGAGGGGATTCGAACCCCTGACCTCCTGAGTGCGATCCGCACGAAAATCCCTGCGCACCGCGGCGAGTCGCGTCAGGAATCGGCACGGATTGGCACGTGGGGGTACTATCCGGTTGGCGCTCTGCTACAGCTCTGCTACAGGCCCCACCCTAGTCCCCGGTGCGGTCCCTCAGCGCCCGGGGTCGTACAGGGGCAGGTAGAGGCGGATGAGGGCCCAGTTGAGGGTGCGGGGGGCGGGCATCCCCGAGGCCCCCTCCCAGGGGCGCGCGGGCTCCCAAAGGCCGGGGGCCAGGGCGTAGGTGAGGGGCTGCAGGAGGCCATAGGTCCTGCCCTGCCACACGTGGTTGAGCTCGTGGGCCAGGGTTTCCCTGCACCCCTTGGCGGGGGCGTCCGGGTCCACCCGCACCACCCCGTCATAAAGCCCGCACAGGTCCCCGGGCAGGGGGCGGTAGTAGATGGGCACGGGGTCCACCCGCACCTCAATGACCGCCTGTGGCCCCGGCCAGGCCAGGCTTACCCCGGCCCGCCAGGCCACGTCCCAGCCGTCCGCCCCCCCGAAGCGCAGGAGCCCCGAAAGAAGCAGGATCAGGCGGATCAGGTCAACCTCCGTCCTCGTCCTCCCGCAGGGGGGCCCCCCGCACAGGGGGCAGGCGGGGTCCCCGTAGCCCGTGGCCGCCAGGTCCCCGTCCTCCTCCCCACCCACAGCCCACCGCCAGGCGGAGAAGGACCGCCCCACCTCAAGGGCGGCCCACCAGCCTTGGGCATACCAGGCCAGCACGGAGTAGGCCCCCACCCCTGCCCTGTCCCGTCCCACCGCCGGGTATCCCCAGCGGGCTCCACGCCCTCAGTTAGTGGGCTCGGGGGTAGGGTGGAAGTGGGGGGTGTTGACATAATGCATGCGTCATGCTAGCATAAGGGCGTGGAGGTGATGGGGATGACGCTACAGGAAGCGATGGAGCACCTGGAGAGGGCGAAGCGGGCGCTGGCCGAAGCCGAACGAGCCGAGGCGGCAGCAGAGGCAGCTTTCCGGGCAGCTACTGCGGCGCGGCGGGCAGCTCGGGAAGCGGTTTTCCAGTTGGAGCAGGTCGTAAACATGATTCGGGTGCGTGAGAGCATGCAGGTGGAGAGGTAGGTAGTAGAATGATGGCACCCCAGACGCAAAATCAGCTTTCTCGTTGGGACTCCCGCATGCTCCGAATCGGACTCCCCGAGGAGGATTGGCAGAAGGTAATGGGTGCTGCTGAACGGCTCCCTGGCCGTTCCCAAGCGGAGCGCCTGGGGCTCCTCCTCCGGCTGGGGGCCGTTCTCGTTGAGGAGGAAGGTCCTCAGGCGCTCTCACGGCTCTACTAAGGGGAGTTGAGCATTTGCCGCCGCCGTACGGCGGCGGATTTTTTACCACCTCACCCCCACCCCCACCGCCCACCGCCAGCTCCCGAGGTTCCTCCCCACCTCCAGCGTGGCCCACCACTCCTCCAGGTAGAGGCCGATGAGGGTGTACGGGGCTACCTGCTCCTGGGGCCAGGTGCGGGCTTCAACCCCCAGAGCAACCTCCAGCGGACCACCAGACCAGACGACCTGTTCGGCGTAGCAGATCCCCCAGAGCGGGGGGCCGTACACGACCCTGCACGCCGCACGACCGCTAGCGTAGACGGGAGCGCTCAGGGTCAGGACGAGCGCCAGCAGGAGCGCTACCAGCCGCACCGCCACTCCCTCCAGTGATGGACCGCACCAGGTCCACCCCACCGCTAGCTAGCGCCCCGGCCAGGAGCCCGAAGGTGGCCCAATCCCCGCTCAAATGCCCGGCCAGGGAGCCCAGATACGCCAGGGCCAAACCAAGAGCCACGCTGAGGGCTACCGCCATCGGTCCTTCGGGCCGCCAGAGGTGTTTGCGGACGAGCGCCACCAGCGCCGCCACCACGCCCGCTAAGGCCATCGGGGACTGGTACCAGAGGGCTAGATCGCCAGGGACGCCGATAGATGCTCCAAGAGCCGCTAGAACGGTGAGAATCGCTATGAGCGCCTTCATCCTTCCTCCTTTGTCATGTGCTAAAGGATTTATCCCGTCTAGGACGCATTCTCGGTTTGTCAGGGTTGCCCAAACTGACAAACCGAGGTCCTACGCGCCAAAGTCTTCGCCCCGTGCTGGACGCACTTGGGGCATGTCAGGTTTGGTGAGGTTCACAACCAAGTGCCAAACGTACCGATGCTCCTGGTCTGTCTTCGCCAGCACAGGAGCAGGGTCAATGTAGTTCCGCTCGATCACCTCCCTTCTCTTCCCCGGCCAGTAGAGGGCGGGGAGGAGTGTCGTGCGGAGCTCAAAGTGCAGATGAGCCCAGTAGCGCTGACGCCCCCCCTTCCCCATCCCTCCGATGGCCTGCCCCCCCAGTACCCTCTGGCCCCGCTCCACCACGGGCCAGAGGAGGTGGGCGTACTGGCTCCAGAGGGCGGGGATCTCCCGCCCGAGGATCCGCCCCACGTGCCGGGCCACGGCGTGGTCATGGCGCACCAGGACCACGTGGCCCCACACCTCGTCGTGGGCTACCTCCTCCACCACGCCGGGGGCGATGCAAAGGACGGGGTGGCCGAGGTCGGCGTCCCCCGAGGTGCCAGCCCGGTTCAGGTCCACGCCGGGGTGCTCACTCCCCACGATGCGCAAGTACGCCGGGTCCAGAAACCCGGCGTCTACCCGCGCCCACCTCGGGCTACCTAGGGGGTGGAAGAGCATAGCTACCTCTTGAACAGCTCAAACCCCGCGGCCACCACGCCGCCCAGGATGAGCCCGATGATGGCCCAGACCAGGGCTTGCCACGTGGAGGTGCGGGCGATGAGGGTCTCCAGCCGCCCCTCCAGGCGCACTACGGACTGGTCCATGCGCCGGATGTCCTCCCGCAGCTCCTCCACGCTGTCCATGCGGCGCTGGAGCTCGTCCAGGATGGCCCCCTGGCGCTCCTGGGTACGCTCCAGAGCCTCCACCCGGGTGTAGAGGCGCTCACTCTCCATCGGGCTGCTGCTCCTCTAGCGTGGTGGGCTCGGGGAACATGCTCACCCACTCGACGACCTGTAGCACGGGCTCCCCCTCTTCCATCCACGCGGAGATGAGCGCCCCGTAGGTGGCCTCGATGGCCACCTCGGCCCCGGGCCTGACCTCCTCCCCGAGGCTGGAAAGGTCGTAGCGCTCGACGACTTCGCCCTGCGGCGTGCCGATGCGGATGGTGAGGATGCCGTCCTGGATAGCGATATCCTGGACGGTCATGCCCGGTAGCCCGACCTGCTGGATCCGTTCGACTCTCATAACCTCCACCTCCCGAGCGCGTAGGCGTGTATGTTGAAGGCCATCCCGTTTGAGGCATACTGGGCTATCAGCTGGACGCTGGTAGCCGTGCGGCTACTGATCCGAGCCGCCCCCATACCCGAGCAATCTATCGTGGCCTGCACTATGGGGGGCTCGGCGAACGCCGCGGGGTAGGTCCACGTGTACGCGCGCGTGTAGGGGGCGGTGAATGTCCCGCTCCCGGTCTGGGCAGCGAACGCAGAGCTCGCTACCTCGCACCACGCCAGCTGCATACCGTTATCCAAGCGGATGTGCCCGTTCGAGGGGGAGAGGTTCTGGCTCACCACGGTGCCGTACGGTAGTACCACCGACTGGCTGGAGCCCGACCAGAACGCGGTTTGCGCACCCGTGGGCGCAGCATCCTGCGGGGCCAGGGTGGAGGGGATGGTGACGGTGACATTGGAGTCCCGCCATATGGTGGCCTGCATGGTGTGGGTGGTCAACGCCTGCACCCAAATCTCATACAGGCCGGTGGCCGGGTCGCCCACGATGGCGATATCCTGGAGTGAGTTCTGGAACGTGCTGTTTATCGCGGCGGCTCCATATAGGCCCACGCGCAGCGCCACCGTGCCATTCCCGTTACGCCCGACATGGAACACTGCCATGGTGGGGCTGTAGGGGCCCTCCGCCCCCTCACGAGCCATCCAGATCAGACCCCGCGCGCCACGATAGTTCGTGGTGCCGATGTTGATACCCAGGATCTTTATCCATTTTAGCCCAATGAACAGCGGCCACCGGAGCAGGATGCTCTGAACGGTTTCGACCTGAACCGCATACGTGCTCCCCTCCACGATGGGGATGCTGGCGGGTCCCAGCGGGACTCGCACCGTGTCCCCTGTGGTCCCCTCCGCGGACACGAACAGGCCCTCGGCTGCCGACCCCAGCGGTAGCTCCCTGATGCGTTTCAGCGGGACTCGCACCGTGTCCCCTGTGGTCCCCTCCGCGGGCACGAACAGCCCCTCGGTTAGCGACCCTAGCGGTAGATCCCTTATGCGTTTCAGTGGCATCTCACACCTCCTCCATAAACACGATGCTGGCTCCCGTGCCGTCCACGATCTCATCCGCCCCCGTGGACCACCGGGATATCCGGATGACCTGCTCCCCTACCACAAACCGCATCCGCACGAAGGCGTACCGGGCACCTCCCTCCCGCACTTCTAGCGCCCGCACCGTCAGGACAGGGCGCTCCCACTCCAGGGTGCCAGACGCCCCCAGGGGGCTTTCGTAGCCCACCGCCGCTATCCCCTGCTGTGAAACGGCGTAGAGCTGGCTGGCCACCTGCTGGGCGGTGCTGGCGGTGATGGGTACAACTATAGATATCTCCATGGGCATGGGTAGCCCGGTGCCCCCTGGGGTCCAGGTGTCGGAGTACGCCGCCCGCTGCAAGGCGGCGTCCACGGTCACTGAGAGGGCTTCGCCCAGCTCGGAGAACGTCCAGTAAACCTGGGCGCCGTTTGGGTCTCGTATGTATGCCGGCATCCTGACCTCCTCATCCCAACCACAGCAAGTAGGGGGTTCCCCCGGCATTCCGCCACCAGGGTTCACCCGGTAGGAGCTCTAGCTCGTACTCGGCTATGCCAGCCTGGAAGCGCCGTACCCTGAGCGTCCCCCCAGGGCGCAGGACGCGGGTGTAGGTCACCCCCTCCAGGGAGGCGTCTAGCCGCACTACCTCCCTGAGCGCCGCCCCGAGGGTGATGAGGTGGCTCATAGTCTCCTCCAGCCCCAGGGTGGGGTCAGGGTTGGCCGGGGCGTAGACGCAGGACAGCCGGAGGGGTTGCAGGTTGGGGTAATCGGCCACTGCCTGGGGCGTTTGCAGGGTGGCCGCCCGCTCCAGGGTGAGGCCGCTCTCGCTCCGCACTCGGAGGGAGATGGACTGGTTGGGGGAACCGTAGATCAGAGTCATTTCGCCACCATGTACGCTCCGAGGATGTAGCCCCTATACAAAGCCCCCATTTGATTTGGGCTAGATGCGTACGCTTGGAGCTTAAACGTGTACGTCCCAGGGGATAAGTCGTAGCTGTGCGTTGCGGTAAGCAGGGTATCGCCACCAATCCCTGTCCCAGCCGGTGGGGATACATCATAACGGCGGAACTGCACAAAGGATGACATGACCTCCAGGGATAGGGACGGCCCGGCCGTTTGCACGAGCCGGGCGTAGGCGCGGACACTGATGATGGTTAGACCACTGCCCGCTGCACCCAGAAGGGCTTCTATGTTAATAGGGAGGCGGTAATGGAGCAGCACGGAGGAGGGAGAGCTCGCGGTGAACGTTATGGATGCCCCACTTATGTCAGCGTAGTCCCACGTGGGCAGGGTGTTCGCCAATCCAGACTGTGCTACGCTGTTGCCCTGCACAACAGCCGTGGCTGTTACACTGACGGTGCTGCTGGTGGGCGACACCCGCCCGTCCCGGTAACGGTGGGCGATTCTCACGTAGTAGGTGGTGCCAGGTGTCAGGGGAGTGCCATCGCCCAGAGAGGTTATCAGTACGGATGTACCGGATACCCGACCCCACAATGTAGTAGGCGAGAAGCTCGAGTCGAAGTAGACCAGAGTTTCCACATAGTGAGGATCTCGCTCCTCCGGCCACGTAACGAGTATCCCTCGCGGGGTGGCTACCGCCTGGAGGCTAGATGGTGTGATGGGTACGGATGGGCGCCAGTTGGCCGTGCTGGACACGACCCCGGTCCTCCCGGACTCCCGGCTGAGCCAGTAGCGGTAGAGCCCAGGGTTACGATTGCCCTGGATTTCTACCTCCGTTCGAGCCTCGTTTGGCGTGAGCCGATGGCGCACCCGGGACACGCCACCCTGGACAGCAGCTCTCAACACGTAGCCGTCAGGTTCCACCCGGATAACGTCGTTCACCCGCACAAAGGGGGCCCACGGCAAACTCAGACGGGCTCCACGCATGGGTTGGGCGAGGTCCGCCAGGACCGCGGCGGCCAGGGCCTGAGCCTCCGCCTGCGTGTCCACCACGCTATCGGACGCCTCCTCGATACGGGCCACCCTGCGCCCGTACTGGGCGATGCTGGCCGGGTCCTCTGCGGTCAGCATGGTGCGGGAGGTAGGCGACCCGTAGACCACCTGGACCACGTTGCGGACGTCCTCCAAACCTAGACGTAGTGATCCCAGGTCTAGGATGTCGTTGGGGCCGAAGGTGTACGTTGGCGTGCTGGCGGCACGGTCCGGGGTGTAGAGAACGAGCCGCCAACACTGGGCGGCGTGGTCGTACCGCCAGCGGATGCGGGAGCCCCCACAGTAGGCCGCACTTTCCCGCATCATCTCCAACACTGGGCGGCGGCCAAACCGCTGCTCGCCGCTAACGGTAATGATGGACCCCTCATAGATGGGCACCGTCAGCCCAGCCCGCAGGACAAGCTGCTGCAACCGCTGGGCCAGGCGTTGCGTCCCGGTGGCCTCGTACTCCTCCTCTAACCACGTGGAGAGGAGGGACTCGGAGGCGTCATAGACCTGGACCGTCATCTCGTGGCGGGAGGGGTCGATGGCCCCCACCCGGCCAATGAGCATGGGAGCTGCCTGCCACTGCGTGCTGCTCACAGGACGATAGCGGCCAATGATCTCCACCGGGGCGGCCAGCTGGAGGGGTGAGCCGGGAAGGTCGGGGTGTAGCGTCGAGCGGTCCACGGTTATGGTGGCTACCGGGCCCGCACCGTCCAGCTCGTCCACCACCTCCAGGCTGATCACGGACGCACTCACGTCCTGGCCGCCGATGCGCACCACGGCCTGCCCCTCGATGGCCTGGGTCCATTGCAACGGGTCTGGCGTCTGACCTGTGGCGTAGTAAATCCCGACGGCTACCGCAATCGGGGAGCCATAGAAAGAGCCTGTTAAACTGAGAGAGCCCGCGGATGCATTAGGTATGCGAGCGTAAGCCACGGCCCTAGACGTATTGACCACCGCGGGGTTGTACGACCCACCCCAGGATGTAAACTGAGAAAGACCGTGCCAAATGCCCCAAATGTCCCCAACCGCAGGCATGTCCGCGGTCAACGTCACTGTGGAGGGACCGATAGGCACTGACCGCCCCCACACCTGGGCAGTCAGTGCTCTTCCGGGGTCTGGTCTGTAAACCAGCACGATGACTGTCCCGGTGGCAGGTATCGTACCACCACTCGGGTATGTTCCTACATAAACGCCAAGCCCGATGTGTCTGAGCCACGTCGTGGAGCCGGAAATGCCCGCTACTCTGGGGTTAACCATGACAACGACAAAATCCCCCGGCTGCGTACCGGATGGGGGGGTCGTACTTGTGATGATCGAGTGGGCAACGAGGGTCATAGCTCTTCCACCTCAATCTCCACGGTGGCGTAGCCGGGGTACGGCCAGGCGCCGATGCGGGCGCGGTACCAGCCCTGCCAGGTGCCGGTGGGGTCCTGGACGGTGACGACCTGCCCGTCCAGGGCTAGCCACGGGGCGCGAGCGCTGGCGTCCAGGGGCGGCGTGGTGTAGGAGTAGCGGCGCTTGGAGGGGGCCACCAGGACCACCCGCAGGGCGTTGCTGATGGTACGGGCGGCGTACTCGGCCCGTACCCGGTCCTCACGAGCCTCGGCGGCGGGGAGGAGATTGCCGTTGACGTAGATCATCTCCAGCCTCCCGTGTTGGCGTAGACCCCCACGGCGTTAGCCTGCTCCAGCACACGCCGGAGATCGTCCACCCCGTAGATGGACCCCTGCACGTTGATGACTACCGTCCGGGTGGCCTGCCCCCGCACCTCCTCCAGGCGGTACCAGGAGGGGAGGTTAGACGCGCTCCCGGCCACCCGCTCCAGGGACTCGCTAGCCCTGGTGGCGGACTGGGAGAGGTCGCTGAATACGCTCACCAGGGGATGCATGCCCTGGAGGAGCCCGCCCACCAGGACCTCGGTCTTGGTGGTGATCATGCCGCTGAGGGTACTGACCGCCTGCCAGTTGGAAGTTAGAATAGCCTCCACCATCCCGTCGATGAGGGGGCCCAGCGCGCCTTGCACGACCGCCTGGGTGACGGCGGCGTCGACTACCGCGGACAGGATGCCCTCCCGGATGCGGCTGGACAGCTCCGCCTGCCAGTCCTCGCCCCTGAGCCCGGCCTGGAGGGCGGATTTGACTGCTCCGGTGATACCTCCCTCTAGGCTGGCAGTGAGGTCCTGGATGGACTTTTCAGCCTCAGACAGCTGGCGGGGTAAAAGCTCCCCTAGAGCCTGCCCCAGGGACTCAAAGAGGGGGCCCAGGGCTTCCATGCCCTGGGCTAGGGCGGCGGTGGCCGCAGCGATGGCCTCGGCGTTACCCGAGAGGATGGCTTCCGCCAGGGCGGTGGTGAGGGGTCCGAGGGCGGCTTTTATCGCCTCGGACTGCATGAGGGCGTTTACTACTGCATTGAGCGTAGTGCTGTAGAGGGACTGGCGGATGGCTTCCTGCCAATCCTCCCCGCGGGCAGCGGCGTTTAGCCCGGCCTGGATGGCCCCGGACACGGCCCCTTCGGCGGTCTGGGCCGCATCCTGGATGGCTTTCAATAGCTCCTCGTTGACGCGGTACTTGGTGGTTTGGATGAGCCCAAACAGGTAGGACTCCGTGTATTGCTCCACCGCCCGCTGGGCCAGGGCGGGGTCCACCAGCTTCCAGTTGGCGGTGGCCTCGCGGATTTTGGCCTGGGCCCGTTCCCAGCCGGTGTCAAACACGCTGGCGATGCCGTCCCATAACCAGCCGATGAGCCCACCAACCGCCGCGATCAGCCCGCCGATGAGCTGGCCGCCCGGTATGAGCCCAACGATCTGACCAATCCCAGCGGCGAACTGGCTTATCCCCTGTCCTACGGTTTGGGCGCTGAACGCATCCCCGATGTTTCTGAGCCCGGAAGACAGCCCTTGAAGGGCGCTCGTGGCCCCTCGGATGCCATCCGCCCAGCGCTGCGCTTCCTGGTCCAGCTGAACCCTCTTGGACTCGTCCCCCAGTTCGCGCATGCGCTGGACGAGGGTTTCCAGCACCTCACGGACGATATCGGCGTCTATCCCGGCTTCTTCCAGGGCGCGGATGAGCTCCTCCAGCCCCGGCATGGCGGATGCCAGCCACCCCTCTAGGTCCGCCAGCTGGCGTAGCCGCTCCACGGGATCCTCTATCTCGGCGATGGCGTCCAGGTAGCTCCTGAACTCGTCTAGCCGGGACATGGCGGCGGTGAGGGCGGGGGCGAAGTCTCCGGTGCCCATCTCCCCCACCGCGTTCCCTAGCTCCACGATGGGGCCGATGGACTGGAGCACCTGCATGCGCAGGTCGGCGATGGCCCCCTCGTACAGGGCGAGGGACTGGGAGCCGCGCTGGAACTCTTCCGCGGTGATCTCCCCGGCTTCGTAGAGGGCGGTCAGGGTGCGCCGGGCGTCCTCGGCGGCGTCGTAAAGGGCATAGATGCCCTCGGTGGCGTCCAGCGCCCCGGTCTGCACCGCCGTGAGGATGGAGTAGACCGGCCCCTGGAGAAGCTCCCGAAGCCCTCCGGGGATGTCAATCTGCCCGGCCCGCTCGCGCTCCTGGGCTACCTCCCCCAGGATGCGCAGCTGGTTCCTGGCGGCTTCCTCGGCCAACTGGGCCGCCGCGGCGGCCTGGCGCTCCATCTCCTGGCGGAACCTTTCCCAGGACCCACTGGCTCCGGCCAGGAGTCCACTGGAGATCATGGCCCCCACGTCGGCGTAGCCGGGGGCAGCGGCGCTGAAAGCGGCTTCGGTAGCCCGCTCCACGCGTTCCAGAAACTCGCTGATGAACGCGCGGGCGGCCAGGTCAAAATCCACCCCGGCGGCAACGGCTTCTCCAAAGCTGGAGAAGGACCGCCGGATGGCGTTGATGGTGGCTTGTTCCGCCCGCCCGCCGGACCACAGGGCGGATGTCTGGTCGGCGTACGCTTCCCAGAGCTGTTCCGCGGCCCGCTGCCCCTCCTCGGCCATGCGCCGGGCCATGGCGGCTTCAAATGCCCGGTTCTGCAGGAGGGTCTGCTGGGCTTCCAGGTAGGGGGCCACCTGGGCTTCCAGCAGGGCCCCTTCCACGTCCACCGCCCCCCAATCCCTGGGCTGGCGGCGCTCCCGCTCCGATTTGGTGAGCATCCCCGCCCGCTCCAGAAGGGACTTGGTGGCGTCGTCCAGCTCCTTGACCTTCTTCGCCGCTTCCCCGGCTGCCGTCCCTACGGCGTTCAGCCCGGCGGCCAGATTGGGCATGGCCCCCTTTGCGTTCTGGGCGGTGTCGGTGGCGTTTTGGATCCTCTCCGCAAGCCCGCGGATTTTGTCCTGCAGCGCCCTGGCTTCGGGGGTTACCTCCCCGCGCCAGGTGGCTGAGAGAAGTTGCCCAGCCCGGGCAAGGTCTTGGTTGGCTTGCTGCAGGTTAGCCGCCCAGCGCTCCAGGTTGAGGACCTTCTGCACCTCCTGCCACGCCCCGGCGAAGTCCCCCACCATGGCGCGGCTGATGGCGGCCCACACCCCGGCCAGGGTTTGGCCAACGTTTCGGAAGAGCCCAATGACGGCTTCCGCCGTGCCCTTGGCGCCGTAGTAGAGGGCTTGCAGGGCTTGCACCAGGAGCCCAATCCGTTTACGGGACTCCTCGAGGTCCCCCCCCGCGGAAGCCCACGCACTCACCAGGACGGCCACGCCAGTGATAACGAGCCCAATAGGGCTGCGGACCAGCCAGAGAAGGGCGTTGCCCAGACCAGTGACGACGGTCCAGGTGTTGCGGAGGACCGGCAGGAGCATCCCCAAAGCGGTAGACGCTCCTAACACGCCGCCGGAGAGAGCCGCCCAGGTCCCCACCTGGCGCTTGGTTTCTGCGTCCAGGCTGTTGAAGGCGTTGACCGCGCTGTTGGCCAGGTTGATGAGCGCGGTCAGATGAGGAAGAACCGCTTCCCCGACAGCTTTGCGGAACTCGTATAGAGATAGGTTCAGTCGGTTCTGGGCTCCGGCGTACCCCCCGAGGAGGTCGGGGAGGGCGGCCACCTCCTGCTGGGTGGCTTTCAGGATGGCGTTGAGGGCGGCTTGCGCTTGCGCTTGGCGGACGGCTTCCTCACTGGCCCCCTTCATGGAGGACGCCACTTTTTGCATCACGGGGCCGATGTTTTCAGCGATGCCAATGTAGTTGAGGTAGATGGACTGGCCCGTGGAGAGGGCCATCGCCACGTTCTCGATGCCCTCCTGGGCGGTCTTGCCGGCGGCCAGGGCGGAAGCCGCACCGGCCTGGAACGCGGCGGCGATCTGCTCGGTGGTGTAGCCCGCCCGTAGAAGCTGAGCGGCGGCGGAAGCCGCTTGCTCGGGGAGGACGCCAAGGGGCTGGAGGACGCGCCGGAGCTCGCCCTCCAGCGCGGCGAAGTCCTGGCCCACAGAAGCGGCGGTGCGGGCCAGGACGCGCATCTGCGCTTCAGCCTGGAATGCGGTGTCGGCGGCGGATTTCAGGGCGTAGGTGAGCCCGGCGGAGCCGACGATGGCCCCCAGGGAGGAGCCCAGCCCCTCCAGCCCCCGCTGCACCTGGGCCAGGCTGGACGTGAGGGACTGGTTGGAAGCGCGGGCTTCCTCAGCGGCGCGGGTGAACGCCCTGAGCGCCCCGCTCGCTTCGTCCCTGAGCCGCAGGATGAGTTCTAGGATGTTGTTCATTGCCGTTTGGCGAGGGCTCTAAGCCCGTCCTCCCCCAGCACCCGGACCAGCCGGGCCGCTTCGTCCGTGCCAATCCGCCCCACCTCCAAGGCCAGCGCCAGGTCGGCCAGGGCTTCGTCCGAAAGGGCCAGCCGGGCAAGGGGGTCGGGCTGGAGCGCGGCGGGCACAAACTCCTCCCAGGTGACCTTGGCCCCGTGCGCTTTGACGGTGGCGTACGCGTTCAGGAGGGCGGGGAGCGCTTGGAGGTACATCACCCCTCGCACCGCTTCCCGTACCGCTACCAACTTGGGCAGGGGCCACCGCCAGACCTCCTCCAGGGGGGTGCAGGTGTAGTGGGCGACCAGGACGGCGCTCTCTAGGAGGGCGTAGCCGGGGTCGAGAAGTTTCCCTCGCCCCCTTCAGCCGAACCCGGCTGGGTGCCCAGCACTCGGGCCACCACCTTGGCCGCTTCCTGCAGTTCAGACGGGGTGAGGGGAAGGGCCATGAGCTCCTCGTAGCTCAGCCGATCCTCGGGGACGGGGCTGTAGCGGAGAATAGCGGCCAGCATGGCCATCAGCCCCTCAATGTTCCCCGCGGGGTCCCCGCTCCCCTCCAGCTGGAGCCGGGCCAGCTGGGCCATGAGTTCCACGGGGACGCCATCCCGGAAGACGGGCACGGCCAGCCCCCACAGGTCGATGGTCTGGGTCTTCTGCAACCTCTCCCTGATTTCAGCTTTCAGCGGCACTTATACCTCCTCTATGGTCTGCCAGCGGTATAGCCCTGGCGCATAGCCGGGCCAGCGCACGCATATCTCCTCCTCTCCGGGGTAGAGGTACGCGCTCACGGTTTGCGGAGCTTCCATTCCGTCGTGCACGCTGAGAAGCTCCACCCGGAGCCCGCCCCGCACCCTGCGGGCTCCGTACCCCAGGGCGCGGGGAAACTCGCGGGCTCCAAAACGCACGTGCATCAGAGGGTGGGCATCGAAGTGACGTTCTCGGCGATGGTTAAGGTGGCCCCGTCCGCGAGCCGCAGGGTGACCTGCTGGGTTACTACCGCTTTGGCTTCGGTGGTGGGCGAAAACGCTTCTACCAGCATCCGCCCGTAAATGCAAAGGTTCTTGGCTCCAGTGTTGGGCGGCTGGCCGATGACCAGGAGCACATCGATGAGCTGGCTAGCGGAGTTGAACGCGTTCAGGAACTTGGTCTTGGCCGCATCATCCGGGTCGTACACAAGCCGCAGGGTGAGGGAAAAGTCCTTGGTGGTGGGGATGCGGCTCACGGCCAGGGTAGCGAAGGTGTCGAAGGTAAGGGACTCCCCCGACACCTCCGCGCTTACTTCCTGCAACATGTTCTGAGGGATGAGATCCCCAGTGGCGAACGCCGCCGGGGTAGCTCCAGGGGTCTTTGCGTAAACATGTACGTTCGTTGCTCCAAGGATGGGCATCTTCTACCTCCTAGTTCTTCTTCTCCTTCTGCTTCTCCTTCTCCTTCTGACCTTCTGCCGGTTCCAACCAGTCCTCGTAACGGCGGTAAATCTCTTCCGGGACCTCGTACTCCTGCCCGGCGTACAGGGTCCGGTAGAGCTCCCGCACGTACACGCTCCAGGTATTGCGCACCTTCACCTTCACATAGACCTCCTCACGGCCAAACTCACCTCCACCCGCCACGCCATTGCCCCCTCCTCGACGGGCACCGGGGGGGATACTGCCCCCCCATCCACGCTCTCCACCGCCACCTCGGGTAGAGCCAGCCCCATGAGGGCCAGGAAAACCTGGTCCCGGGCGTTGCCCACTTGGGCGTAGGTGACCCCGCTAATGGGGGCCAGGAGGACGACCTGCAGGGTTTCGAGGAGGGCGTAGCCGTCGTACCCGTGCGTGGTCAGCCGGGCGGGGCCCAGGAGCACGTACGCGGTCGGAACGGTGGGCACGCCGCGGCTTTCGGGGCTCTGGGCGATAGTCCAGCCCGGGAGGGCCACCTCGAGGGCTTGGCGGACGGATTGCAGGAGGGCTTCCGCGGTCATCAGAGTTGCCTCCGGATCTCAGCGATGACCTCGTCCACGTACTCCGGCCAGTGGGCGGCGGCGTCCTGCCCCGCCGGACCAAGGAAGGGGCGCGGAGGGATGACCACCTGGCGGGCGCGCACCCAGGGGCCGGTGGGGGCAGAGGTGTCGGAGAAGTTCCAGAGCCGGAAGACGAGGTAGGGGCCGCGCTTGGGCCGGATGGTGGCCCCGTACTCGTGGACGCGGGCATAGACCACGTCCGAGTAGACCCGCTGCTCGCCGTAGCTTCCGGGGGACCACTGCTTGTAGGGGCCCTTTTTGATGCTCTTGCGCAGCCGCCCCGTGCGGGGGATGAGCCCCGGGCGGCCCAGACTGACGTTCTCCTGGGCGCGCCGGACCACGTCATCCACGAGCCGCCGGAAAGCCCCGTTTACCGCGGCCACGAGGTTTTCGCGGATGCTGAAGAGGGGGTCCAAAGAATCGGGCATCATGCCTCCTTAGCCAGCTCGGCCAGGAGCCCCGCCGGGGTGAGATGGACCCGCACCACCCGGTAGCGGGAGCCATCTGCCCCCTGGAGGACGTCCTGGACCTCGAGGGGGTCCACGGTCAAAAGCCGCATGGTCGGGGCCAGCCCCATCATGGCGTCCACTAGACCGGGGCGGGGCTCGGACAGGTAGCCGTGGACCTCCCCCACCTGGGAGTTGCCCGCATAACGCACAAGACGCACAGGGGCCAACAGGAACCTCCACGAAGGGAGCGCGGGGATAACCCCGTACTGCACATAGCCCATCAGAACCTTGGGGCCAGTTCAGCCGGGCGGACGCCGGTCAGGTCAGCGATGAGGTCGTCGATCCAGCGCCCTTCCGCCCGAATGGCCGCGGCCACGGCGTTGGGGTCGGGGTAATCCTGGGACACTCCGGCCAGGGCCAGGGCCCGTAGCCGGGTGGGGTCGGAGCGGATGGCCCGGGCCGCGGCTTCGTGGGGGCGGTAGTAGGTGGAGCCGCCCAGCCGGATGGCGGTGGCCTCCAGCCACCCCAGCCACTCCTCGTCCTCCAGACCGCCAGGACGCCAGGCATCCCCCACCGGGACGTCCCGGGCCAGGTTGCGCGCCCACATCAGGGCCCAGGTGGCGCTGGTGGGGTCGTGGGGGCGCAGGAGGGTGGGGTTGTAGGTGCGCATGGGCTACCTCCGGCGGCGGCGCTCCTCCTTCGGGGGCTCCTCCTGGGCGGGGGCGGGGGTGGAGCCCTCCTCCTGGACCTCCTCCAGCCCCAGCTGGCGGATGAGGTCCTGGGGGTAGTCGTCGGGGATGACGGACTCCACCCCGAAGGGGTTCCGCACGCGCTTGGGCATGTTATCCCTTCACCTGGACCATGAGCTCGGGGCGGATGGCGGCCACCCCGTAGAGGATGTCCACGCTGATGGTGTGGCTCTTGGCCAGGACGTCGTAGCGGAGGGTCATCCTGAAGGACAACCCGCCCTCGGGGTCCACCACGACCACGGAGGGCGTCCCGTCCATGGGGGCGGGGAGGGGCCGGGTGACGAGGGCTAAAGCGTCCCGGTGCAGGGCCAGGTTGTAGGTGGTGCTGGGGGTGCCCGTGACCACCGGCACCAGCTGGGACATAGCCACCTGGAAGCCGTACAGGTTGGGCAGGATGCCCTGGCGGATGGCCTCGGGGTTGGCCTGGGCGAAGAAGGGGGCCAAAGAGCTATCCCCCATCAAGCTGATGTGGTCCTTGGGGGACACGATCAGGTAGCGGTCGGTCTGGGGCACCAGGGCGTCGTCCAGGGTCTTCTTCGCCGCCCGCACCGTGGCCGCGGTGATGTCCGTCCCCGCGGTGCCCACGTTGGCGGAAGCCGCGGTGTAGAGGGCGAACAGGTCGCGCTCAATGGCTTCCGCAAGCGCTTGGGCCGCGGCCCCAGTGAGGTCCTCCATGAGGTTGGGGGCGGTCTGGGCTAGAGCCAGGTCGTCCACCTTGATCGGAACGTGTTTGAACTTGTTCAGGACTACCTGCTTGGTGGTTAGGGTGACGTTCTGGGTCCCGGTGTCGCCCACATCAAACGCGGAAAGGGTGACGGGGACGGGGATGTTCACCGTGTCCCCCCGCTGGGCCACGTTGTTGGAGTAGTCCCGGCGCACGATCCGCGCCAGGACGATGTTGGCCCGCAAGCGGGTGAGGATCTCCTGGGCCCAGATCTCCGGGATCCATGCGTCTGCCGTGGTCTTGCTGATGATCTGCAAAGCCATGTTCTACCTCCTACTTGATGAGCCCTTTCGCAAGGGCTTCTAAAATCTCCCGCCGCCGCTTGGCGTACTCCTCCGGGGTCATCTGGGCGATGGCGTCCCGGGTGAGCTGCGGGGTAGCGGGCGGGTTCGCCCCCGCATCCCGTGGAGCCCCACGCGTGCGCAGGAAGGGGTAGCGGCTGAAGAGGGTTTCCAGGTCCACCCGGGCCCCTTCTCCCTCCACCTGCACCAGCCCGTCAGCCCGGGCCAGTTTTAGGGCCGCTTCCGCCGCTGTCTTGTCCCCGAGGGCGGCCACCAGCTCGGCGCGGGCCGCCTCCAGGGCCGCCCGCTCCCGCATGGCGTTGAGAGCGGCTTCCATCTCCTGGATGCGTTCCTCCAAGGACTTCTTCTCCACCCTGCGGCTGGCGGCTTCCTCCCTGGTGCGTTTCAACTCCCGCTCCAGGGCTTCCGCCTTGCGCCGGAGCTCTTCCAGCTCCCGGATGGGGTCCGCCTGGGGCTGGTTCTGACCGCTCTCGCCCTTCACCTGGGGCTCCTGGCCCTGGCTCTGGGCTTGAGCTGCCGCGGCGACCTCCTGGGCCGCCTGTTCCTGCTTGGTTTCCTCGTTCATCTTCCCTCCAAAAAGGAGCCCCCGGTCGGTGCCGGGGGCGATTGCCACGAGGCTCCTGGCCCCGGTGGGCGCTATTTGCGTTTCCTGCTCCTCACCTGGATGGTCTTCTGGCTCCTGCCCTTCTTCAGTGGCATGGCTACCTCCTCAGATCCTTCCATTGGGCGTGCGGGACGTAGATCACGGCGTGCCCGCAGTTCACCCACTCCGCCGGGTCTGGCACGCGGTCCCAGTCGTGGGGGGCGGATACCCGCTTGCCCGCGTTCGGGCCACCGGGGAGGATAAAGAGGCCAGTCTCGGGGAGGGTCTGCCCCTCGAGGGCGGCATGCCAGTCGCGGGGGTGTTTGGCGGGGTACACGCGCACCCAGGTCTTCCACCGGGCGCCGCCTCGCCGCCCGGCCTCCCGCGCTCCCTCTCCCCACCCCCTTCGGGTAGCTACGTCCGCGATGAGCCGGACGTAGAGCCGGGGGTCCAGACGCCCCCCTTCGCCGGAGCCGTAGTGGGCGGACACCCTCGCCACCACGTCCTGGCCGAAGCGGAGGGAGCGCTCGGTCAGGAGCGCCAGGGCGTCCTTCGGGGGGACGCTGGGGATGTCCAGCCATGCGGAGTGCGTGGCCCACGCCGCCACCTGAGCGTCCAGGTGGCCCTTCGCCGCCCACCGGAGGAGGAGCGCCCTCAGCCGGGCGTACTCCCCGCGCCCCAGCATGGCGAGGTACTCGTGGAGCGCCTTCCGCATGGCCGCACCCTCAGACTTGCGGATGAGCCGGTCCAGGAGGGCTCCGAGTTTGTCCAGGGTCATGCCCGTAGCCCCTCTTTGAGCGGCGTGTAGGTGATGAGCCTAAACCACCGCCCCCTAATCCAGCGGATGTGGAACCGCGAAAGCAGATAGCGGCGGCGAAGCTTCCATTTGAGCGGCATCTTGCGCTTGCCAGCGCGAGCGCGCTGGTTGAACTCACGCACGATGCGCACCCTCTCGGTCATTCACCACCCCCACCGAGGAGGTTCGCCACCTGGCTCGGAGTGACTATGGACTCCTGACGCTCCAGCCACTCGGCTAGCTCCTCATCCGACCAGGTAGGAAGGTACGGCTGGATCTCCCTGGCGGCCACCCGCAGGGGGATGAGCCCGTCCCGGTACAGAGCAGCCACCACCTGGATACGGTCGGCGGCCTCGAGGTCCCTGGGGGGGAGGACCGCCACCGGTACGGGTTCAGCGCCCACCACGGCAGCGTAGTCGGTCACGAGGTCGGTCATGAGCCCCTCCACCAGGTTCCGAAGTAGCCCCGTGAGCTGCCTAAATCTAAGGTTCGCCTCCCGGAGCGCCTCGCCGGAAGGGGGCTGGGCTCCCATGATGGCTCCTGGGAGAGAGAGGGCGTCCCGCAGCCGCTCCAGTTTGAGCCGGAGCTGCTCCCGGAGCTCTCCGAGGTTGCCGGGTTGCGCCCACGTGAACTGGCCCCGGATAGGAAGACCGGGGCCGACCGCCTGCACGTCGGTATCCGGCCCGAAGATCGGCACGGGATACCCGGCTAGCTCCTCTGCCCGGGCCAGCATGAGCTCAGACGCCATGATGTCCCGGAGCATGGGGAGCGCCCAGAGGATGAGGGACTGGGGCGTTCCGTCCGGGTCCAGCGCCCACACCCGCATCCTGGGCCGGACGCCGGGGATTTCCGCTGAGGGGGGGCGGGTGGAGAAAGACACAGGGTCCGGCAGGTCCCGCCACTCCTGGGCCACCGCACCCTCGAGGTCCCACCACCGCACCCAGTACCGCAAGCCCCTCCCCACGTCCAGGTAGCTCTGCACCTGGTACAGGGCCACCAGGATGTCCGCGTCCTGGCCGTCCTGGATGGGCTGCAGGTAGCCGGTGATGCGCCCGATGCGCACCTGGCCGTCCTCCCGCTCGTACACGTACCCGGCGGCCACCCCCTGGACCAGGAGGTCCTCGGTGAGGGCTCGGGCCAGTTTGGTGAGGTCCAGGGCCTCGAGGGCGCGGTCCACCCTCCGGCTCTCCCCGCCCCAGGTCACGGAGCCCACCACGCCGCCCACCAGGGTGGACACGATGCGGGGGCCGATGGCGGCCACGCGCCGGAGGGCGCGGTGCCACGCGGCGGTGGCCTCCTGCCCCACCGGGTGAGGGAGGATTTCACCGGGGGCGGGGGACCAGGTGCCGGCGGCCCACGCCATGGCCTCATCCAGGGCGCGAATCTCCGCTGTCAAGTTAGCCAGGCGGGCACGCAGCACGCCCTCCTGGATGGGGGATAGCGTCATGTTGGGCTACTCTAGCTACAGAATAGCACAAACTGCGGAAAACTCAACGGGATGCATAGCGCAACTGCTCCTCGTAGGTGAGCCCGACCTTCGTGTGGTTCATGAGGTGCGTCACGGCCCACACCAATGCGTCCATGCGGTCCGGGCTGACGGGGTCGCCGGGCACCCATCCGGTCAGCTGCGTTTCTAGCTCACGCAGGACGCCCACGTGGTGGACCCGCCCCTGCTCGTAGAGAAGAGCCACAGGCTCAGCCCGCACCGCCTTACCCCTGGTGGCGGTTACCACCCGGAGGGGAAGGTCCATGTTAGCGGCCCGAAATATCGCCTCTACCATATCCCCGCCCTGGTTCTTCTCGGCCACTATCACGTCTGCCTGGTGGGCGTGGTATGCGTGCAGCACGCGGGCCCTCCACTCCTCCGGGCTACCGCGCAAGGAATAGTCGCCAAGGACGTAGTAGTGTCCATCTGCCCCCAGCCCCGCCACAACAATGCCGGTTTCCGCCGACCCCTCGGCCATGGAAGCGGCGGGGTCCACGCCCACGACCACCCGCACCAGATCCGTCGGGGGGGCTTCGACACGGAACGCTGGGCGCTCGAACCACTCCCAGCGCCATAGAGCGCCCTGGCGCTCTTCCACGAACTCGGCCAGGTACTCCTGGGCAAACATCCGCTCGCCCACCCGCAGACGTTCCGCCTGCAAAAACTCCGGGCTAAACCGGGGCACTTCCTCAGCGGACACCCGCACCCGGTGCCAGTGATCTCCCCCCTCGTGCCATTCCCGCCAAAACCAGCCCCGTTTGCCCGCCGGGGTGGAGATGGCGAGAACCCGCCCCCTGGTGACGGCCAGCATAGGGCGCACGGCCACGTAAAGGTCGTCAGGGATGTACGCCGCTTCATCCAGCACCACCATAACCGCGGTGTACCCCCGGATGCCCTCGGGGTGGGCGGGGAGGGCGATGACCCTCCCACCGCCCTCCATCTCCAGGTAGGTGCGGCCCTCGGCCTCCAGGGGCAACCCCGCCAGCGCGGCCATTTTGCGAACCCGGAGCACTAACTCTGTAGACTGGCGCTCGGTGGGGGCCACCACCAGCACCGTACCCCCGGCGGACACCGCCCGATGAAGGGCGAGGGCGGCGGCTGCCGTGGACTTCCCTGCCTGGCGGGACGCCAGGACGAGGGTGTCCCGGTTCACGGCCATCACCTCCCGCTGCCATGGGTCGGGGGCGATGCCCATGAGCCCGAGGTAGTAGCCGGGGTGGGCCTCTCTGCCCACCCCTATGTCCCACCACACGGGGGGGTCATTCTTGCCGGGCACGGGCCACCTCCGCTAGGGCAAGGGCGATGCGCTCACGCACCTCCGGCGGGGCGTCCAGCACCGCCCGTTTGAGGGCTTCGAGGGCGGCCACGGGGACCATGACCATGCCCCCCACCTGGACCTGCACCCCAACCCCCACCTGCACCTTGCCGTCCTGGAGCTTGCCCAACAGTTTCGCTTCAAGCTCCAGCGATTTCAGGGCGGAACTGATGAGGGCGGCCACGGAGTTGTACCTCCGCTCCTTGCGCGCTCCCTCCAAGGTCTCCCTGGCGATGCGGTTTAGCTCACGGATGCGGGCCACAAGGTCATCGGCTAGCTCCTCCTCGTGCTTCTGCAAAAGGGGCGTAATATGGGCGCGGTGGCGGCGTAGTGATGCTTCCGAAATACCGTCGTACTGCGACGCTATACGACGAAACGAATCGCCCTGTAGAATCGCTTGTTCGATTTCAGCACGATAGGGGTGGGCACAGACGGTGCACCTACGGGGCACGAGCCACCTCGGTTTCAGCGTAGCCCAATGCCATGACTAGAGCCACTATCGCTTCTCCTATGCGTCTAGCCTCGGCGTTCCGATAGTAGCCCCGGTCCAGGAGCGTTCTCCTCCTCTCCTGGCCGCGCACGATGCGCAGGAGAAGGTCGGCGTGGGGGCTCTCCCGGATGGCGGCCATCACGCGGGAGGACGGCATCCACCCGATGGGGAGGAGGATCATCTCCGTGGCCTGGCGGTACGCCCACTCCCCGATGATGGGGCGGGGTGGGGTGGGGTCCAGGTGGGCGAAGTGCCACCGCACCAGCTCCGCTCGTATCCCGGTGGCCTGAGCGATCTCCCGCACCAGGGGGCGGGTGTCCTGGGCGTCCAGCATGGCCTGGGCGATGAGGGTGTCCCACCGGTCCCGGTCCACCCGCCGGCACATGGGGCACCTGGGCCAGTAAGCCGCCGGCGCTCCTCTGGGGGCCGGGGGGCGGTGGCGGGGGACGCCGACCTCCCGAGTGCGCCACTCCCGCAGGGCCCGGTACCAGCGCTCCACCTCGAGGGGGTCCACTACTGCACCTCCGGCGGGACCAGGAGGTAGACCACATGGCCGTCCCGCGCGCCCCAGTACGCCCGCCAGCCCGTGGGGTAGTGGATCACGTGCTCCATGCGCACCGCCCCCGTTTCCGTGGGCACGGGCATGGGGCGGGGGGCATTGCCCCCCCACGCGATGGGGCCAATGGGCCGCAAACGGCGCTCCACATCCCGCATAAGTTCGGTCATAATCCCTTCCATAGCTACCTCCTAGCCCGGCCCGCTTCCAGCTCGATAACCGCCAGGGCGCGGGCCATGCGCTCCTCCCTTTCCCGGTACGCCCGCTCCCGGGCCAGGGCGGACTCCAGGGCGGCTTTAGCCCTCTTCCCTTCCTCCAGGGCCGCGCGGACCACCCCGGCCAAAGTGTCCGCCCGCCAGTAATCCGCTGGCGAGGCGTGGTAGCCGATAATCTCCATCAGCTGGGCCAAAGCTTCTTTAGCCGTCATCCTTCCTCTTCCCCCACCACGGCACCCCCCTGGCCCTCCGGGGACGCCGGGCGGGGATGCGCCCCTGTTGCTCCCGCTGGGGTGGGGCGGGTTCGGACCGCTCCCGGGGTGCGGGGGCAAAGGGGAGCCCCAAGACATGGGGCGCCCCGTGGGTTAGGGGCCGGGGCCACGCCCCGATTGGGCCAGTACCTCACGCCGAAAGGCGTCAAGGGTCTATCACCTCCAGGTAGAGCTCCACCATTCCGCCCGGCTCTGGTCTGCGGCGGATAAGGTGGATCTCAGCCACCTGACTATCGTCTTTCAGGATGCCCCCATGCACCAGGGCGTCCAGAATGGCCTTCAGGATGTTGTCCAAATCGCGCTTCCGGCGATCTGGGGGGTAGGCGAACACAAACACGGCCACTTCCCGCGTGATGCGCCCACGCCCGTTCCTGGCTGCCCGCAGCCGCCAGGACGCCTCTTCCCGCCAGGCCCGGGCCCGAGGGGACAGGTAGCGGCTATTCCCCCTGGCCGCCCAGTAGTGGTTAACCGAGGGGGGCCAGGGCAGCGAAACCTTCACTCTACGACCTCCAGGATGAAGCGCTTCCCAGACTCTGGACGCTCCCCGTAGCGGGGAAGCCGCACATGAATCCGTTTGGCCCCGCACGGGCACATGTAGATGTCCGGGGTGGCGGTTTTGGGCACCCGGATGGTGCCCTGGCACCCCTCGGCGGGGCAGGCGTGGCGCTCGAAGTACCCCAGGGCCTCGAGGGCTTCCGGGCCCAGCTCCAAGATGGCCGAGCGCACCAAGCGCCCCTCCACAACCTTGGTCGGCCCGGCGTACACGCTCACCCCCTCGCCGATGGTGAGCTTGTCCAGGGGCCAGGGAAGAACGGTCGTGGCAAGCTCGGCTTCCAGCTTGTGGTCCTTGCCGATGTCTTCCCAGTCGTCGTGCCCTGCCCGCTCCAGGGCGGCGAGCAGGTCGGACATGCGGGGGGCAAGCCAATCCTGGGTGAAGGTAGACCCAAACACCTCCCAGCCCATCCCCCCGTCTATCAGGGCCACGTAGCGGCAGTACTTCAGAGTGCGGCTCATACCCCCCTCCACACCAGCGCCACCAGCACGCCCACCAGTCCCGCAAGGGCGGCCAGACCGAGGATGCCCACACTGGCCCCTTCGGGAAGCTCCTCCCCCCGCCGGGAAAGGTAGAGCAGGAGGAGCCCCAGGGCCAGGTAGGAGGTCAGGACGTAGACGAGTACCAGCTGAAGCAAGCTCATCTCGCCAGCTCCTTTATCACGCGCAGGAGCACATCCCGCACGTCCAGCACCACGCCTTCCCACCAGGCCAGGTATGCCTGGGCCAAAGGCACCGAGTAGCCGCGCCGGAGGGCGTCCCGGATGGCCCGCTCTACCGCATCCACCCGGCTCACCCCCTGGCCGTAGCCGACCATGCGCCCCTCCTGGAGGACCACGGCCTCCCAGGTCCCGGTCTCTAGGCAGAGGGCCACCACCACCACCTCCCCCACGGCCCACCTCCAGCGCTACCTCCCAGTCCCGCTGGGCGTCCCCTCACGCCGCCTCCTTCCAAACGAGTCCGAGCCGCTTCCCGTTCCGGGCGAACCACGCCACCCAGGGGCGGAGGTCCACCCACGGGTCCAGCTCGTCCTGGCCTTCGGCCTCAGGGTTCTTCTTGGCGAGCTCCACCAGCCAGGCCCGCCAGGCCCATAGCTCCGCCTCCTGGCCCATGCGGCGAAGCTCCTCGCGCCAGGCCTCGTCCTCCCAGCGCATCCGGAAGCGGTGGGCCTCCATAGCCTTGTACGCCTCCACCCACCGCTCCAGGGCCCGTTCCCGGAGCTCCCGCCCCTTCCCGCTCGCCACGGCGGCCTGGACCTTAGGCCAGTCGTCCCCGAGCCCCCGGAGGACGAAGCCGTTCAGCGCGTCCGCCAGGAGGCACCACATGGTGTAGGCGAGCCAGGCGGGGGCGCCGTCCTCCTCTGCTTCCGTCTCCAGCTTCGCCTCGTAGGCCAGGGCAAACTCCAGCCTGGCCTCCATGGCCTCGTCCAGGCGGGCCTCGTCCCGGAGGAGGGCGAGGATGGCCCCCTTCAAAACCGGGATGACCTCCCCGTACTCCTGGCGGAACGCCGCCCGAACTTCTTCGGGCCCCTCGAGGCCGAGGCGCCCGTCCTGCTCCACGAAGCGGAGCCCCCTCGCTTCGGCCTCCCGGATGACCTCCAGCGCCTTCCTCACCATACGTCCACCTCCACCTCTTCCCTCACGGCGGGCCAGGGGTAGGCGTGCGGGGCCTTCCCCTGGTCCATGAGCACGAGCCCCTTCCTCGCCCGGGTGGCGGCCACGTAGAAGAGCCTGTGTAGCTGGTCCGGGTGCTCCCTAGCCGCCTTTCTCGTGTACCCAGGCCAGACGTACACCCAGTCCGCTTCGCCGCCCTTCACGCTGTGGATCGTTCCGATCCACACCCTAGCCCTGCCCTGGAGGACCGCCTCCGGGCTCTTCAGGGCCACCATGAGGCTCTGGCGCATGGTCTTGGGGGCGTTCCCGAGGAGGTGGTCCAGGAGCCAGGACACGTCCCGCCCCACGGCGTGCGGACGGTGCTCCGGGCGGAAGACGTTCCAGATGGGGTGGTCGTCCCCCACCTTCTCCTCGTCCGGGAAGCTCTCTATGTACCGCCTCGCCTCCTCCCCCTTCACGGCGAAGACCTTGGAGCTCACGTGCTTGGTCCACGCCTTCACGTCCGCCGCGATGCGGTTGGGGAAGAGGAAGCTCCGCGCCTTCTCCCAGGCGCTCCTCGCTCCCTGGGGGAAGAGGTTGAAAGCGTGGCGGTGCGGGGCATAAGGGTTGGCGTAGGGTTCGCCCCGGAGAAGGAGTTCCGCCTTCAGCTCCTCCAGGAGGTACTTGGCCGTGGCGAGGAAGAGAACGCTTTCCCCCCTGTTCACCCGCTCTATGGCGTCCGCCACGGCGTGGTAGGGGGCCTCTGGAGGCACCCAGAGGAGGCGCACCTCTCCCTCGTCCCCACGGGGGGCGTAGCGCTTCGGGGCCCGGTTCTGCGCCCGGCGGATGACGGCCTCCGCCACCCGTTGCACCCTGGCGGGGACGCGGTAGGATTGACCTAGGACAAGCTCGTCTTCCACCGGGACCCCGAGAAACGAGGCCCCGTCCGCCCCCATGAAGCCGTAGATGGCCTGGTCGTCGTCCCCCACCAGGGCGAGCCGAGCCCCTTGGGCCCACTTCTCCACCAGGAGGAGCTGGAGCGGGGTGAGGTCCTGGGCCTCGTCTACCAGGAGGAAGCGCGCTCCGAGGCCGCCGGGCTTCGCCAGGGCCATTTCCAGCATCCCGGGGAAGTCCACAAGCTCCTTAGCGTTCATCCAGGCCTTCCAGGTCTGGAAGAAGGCCCTTTCCTCCTCGCTCCAGGCCGCCATGGGGGCGAGGGTGTTCCGGAGGTAGGCCACCCGGTCGTAGAGCTTGTCCCCGGGGGGCCTCGAGTCCTCGTCCTCGTAGGGGTCCATGACGTCCAGGAGGTCCGCCCCCCTCCCGTCCACCCTCGGGGTCACGCGCCAGGTGTCGGGCACCCGGCGGTTCCAGTCGCTCAGGGCGTCCTTCGTCAGGGCCAGAGGAGGCCTTCCGATGGCCCGGTAGGCCAGGCTGTGGATGGTCCCGAGGTTGTCCTCAGGCACCTGCCCGGCGAGCCTGGAGGCAAACTCGCGGAACGCCGCCCGGGAGAAAGAGCACACGGCGATCTCCTCCCCGGGTACGCCGGAGCGGAGGAGCCGCTCCACCTCGTCCTTGAGCCACGTGGTCTTCCCCGTCCCGGGCGGCCCGTAGACCCGGAGGCGGCTAGAACCAGTCAACCCCTTCATCGCTTAGCACCTCCCCCTCCTCTTCGGTTGAGAAATCTTTCTCCGGTGTTCTAGTCACATAGTCAGATGCCTGTAGGTATCTGACTAGGCCAGGAACCCCGTTCTGCACGGGCTTTATTGGCTCTCTAGTCACATAGTCAGATGTTGGCGAGTTGTCCGGGGGATTCACTTCTCTGACTATGTGACTAGACCCCTCACTTTCGCCGTTCTGGAGGGCGTTTCTCGCATAGTCAGATGGCTCAACGCTTCCGGTTATCTGACTAGACGAGAAGGTGTTCTCATTAGCCTCTTCCTCGGAGGGCACCCACTCGGGGGGCAGGAGGGAGGCCGGGATGGCCCAGTACCGCCGGCTCCGGTTCGCCCCCGAGTTCCTCCACCGCTGGACCTTCACCGGCTCCGCCCCGTAGCGCCTTAGGAGGAGGGCCATCTCCCTGGGGCGGATGCGGTGCCCCCTCCGGTCTCCCACCCAGGAGGCGAAGTTCGTGGCGTTTATGGCGAGGTCGCCCTTCCAGTAGAGGGGTAACTCCATCCGGAAGTGGCTCTCCCAGGCTTGGGGGTCGTCCTCCCGGGCCGGTGAGCGTTCATCCAGGTAGGCCTCTAACCAAGCCCGGAGAAGGTCCAACTCCTCCGCCTCGGGGGCGTCCACGTCCTCCGAGGCATCCATGATGGCCTGGGCCATGTCGTCCCAGTAGCGCTGGTCCAGCCAGCGGGGGAGCACTTTTAGGACCTCCGCCACCCGCACCCGCACCTTCCGCTGGCTCGCCAGGCTCTCCACGCTCCCGATGTCCACCTTCTGCCCGCCTCCCAGGACGAGGACGTACTGGCGGGGGGTGCTCTGGATGCAGAGGACGCGCTCCACCCCCGGGATCCACTCCTGCACCCTGCTCAGGGCTTCCTCCCGGCTCAAGCGGGGCGGAGGGGCGAGGCTCACACTCTCCACGGCGGCACCACCCCCTTCCTGGGCTTGAGGCCGAGCAGGCGCTCAGGGCGCGGGGCGGGCTTCCGCTTCCCGGCCTCGAGGCCCGACCGGACCGTCCCCTCCACCTCGGCGCGCTCGGAGGGCTGGAAGACCTTCTCGGCCTCCCCGAAAATGAGCGCCCTCGCCTCCTCCTCGGTGATGAGCCCACCACCCACCAGCCGCCCGAGCTGGTAGGCCATGCGGTTCAGGGCGTTGTTGCGGTTCCCCGGCGTGGCCTCGCGGGCGAACTCGTTGACGATGCGAGCCAGGGCCGCCTCGGCGTAGCGGCGGATGTGGTAGCCGGGCTCGTCCTCCCGGACGTGGTTGGCGGCGTAGCCCCGGACGAGCCCCTTCCTGAGGGCTTCGGGGCCGTGGTGCGCCACGAGGTTCACATCGTAGACGTCCAGGAGGAATCCGGTCCCCTTCTCGGGGTGCCACGCCGCCAGGAGGACGCCGAACTCCAGCAGGGCGGCGTGCGCTTCCACCTCGTACCCCTCCGCCTCGAGGGCGACCCTGGCCCACCGCACCGCCGTGGGGGAGAAGGAGTAGTAGCGCCACTCCTCCGGGGTCGGGTCGTACAGGGCGCGGTGGGCCATGGCTCCTCCTACCAGAGGTCTTCAACCGCCTTCTGGGCCGCCTTCTGAGCCCGCTTCCTCGGAACCGGGGCGTACTGGATGATGTTGGTCACCACCCGGTCCCCCTTCTCCTTCGTGGCGATGGTGAGGAGCACGGGCCTGCCGGGGGCGGTGATCTCCTCCTCGCCCATGCGAATCACCACCCCTTTCACCGGTTCCTGCCCCTCTGTGAAGAAGAGAGGTAAGCGCTTCAGGTCCTCCGGTCTGTTCACCCCGGGAATGTCCATGTCCAGGAGGCTCGCGTCCTGAGGCCCGACCGCCCGGCCCCAGAGGGCCCCCACCACCTGCCAAAACTTGGACTTCTCGTTGTAGAGGAGCCCGTAGGAGCCATCGGGGGTTCTACCGATGGAGGGGATGTTGACGAGACCGGAGAGGCGCCCCTCGTCGTCCTCAAAGAGGAAGCGCAGGGCGGGCTTGGGCTCCTCGCTGAACTGGCTCGCCATGAGCCCCGCCTGCACCTCTACAAGCTGGAACTCGTAAGTCCCAGGCTCCCTAACCGCCTGCTCGCCGCTCCTTTCCGCGACCATCCCTTTAAAGATCCCCATGATCTACCTCCTTTGGCCTTCTTCGGCCATTGGGAACGGGGTTTCCTCCCCGTAGTCCCCTGCGTCAACGGGGAAGGGCACCAGGCCTTCCCCCCCGCATGCGTGGCAGTCCTGCCACCACTCGTCCGCGAGGTCCTGGGGGACTTCCCACGAGCGAGCCATGGGATGCGTCCACACCACCCCCTCCCCCCGGCACACGGGGCAGAGGGCCCGGGGGGCCTGGAGGTCCCACAGGAGCTCCCACCAGAGGCCCCAGCCCTCGCGCTCCAGCCGCGTGGCCAGGGCCCTGGCGGCCTCGGGGCGGGACCGCGCGAGGTCCCTGAGACGCCCCACCAGTCCCTCGGAGTTGGCTTGGTACCATGCGGCGCGCCAATCACGCATGGCGCACTCCCTTGAGGGCCCGCCGAAGCTCCGGCAAAGCCATGCGGAGCAAGTAGATTTCCCCCCGGGCCTTCGGCCACGCCCAGGCCCAGTAAGGGTCCTCCAGGTACTGCTCGGGCCTAGGGGGGGACTCAATCCAGTCCCCCCAGGCGTACTCCAGCACCCGGAGGCGGTCCTCCAGGCGCTGGAGATAGGCCTCCCAGGACTCCCCGCGCTCCCGAGGGGGAAGGGTTGGGTACTTCTCCAGCACCCGCCGCAGAGCTGTGGTATACTGAACCTGCGCCTGTCTAGTCATTCGCATCACCTCCACTAGGCCAGGGCCTCCACCCTGGCCTTCCTCACGGCCACGTGGCCGTAAAGGACCTGTTCAACGCCACCGCGTTCTAAAAACTCCACGATGGCCGAGTGAGGGACCAGCACCCTCCTCCCCACCCGGGCCACGCGGATCTGCCCCGCCCGGATGAGGTAGCGGAGGGTGCGTTCCCCGATGCCCAGCACTCTGGCCGCCTGGGCGATGTTGTAGGCCACGGGGTGGCCCAGGGGCTGAGGGGTGGTCGTGGGGTTAGGCATGGTGGACCTCCTCTGTCAGCAATACTGCTGACAGCTCGGACACAGAAATACCCAACGCAGTCGCCAGCTTTTTTAGAGTGCTGATGCTGGGGCGACCGCCATTCTCCACATACGCAACGAGCGAGCGGGAGACGCCAGCCTTGGCTGCCAAATCCGCCTGGCTCCAGCGCTTCTCCGCTCGCTTGACCCTAATCAGGGTTGCCAGGTCCGTTGCCGTCATCCTGTCAGCCATGCTAGCACAGCCTGGCCGAATAGTCAACACCCCTGACAGAGTGTTAGCTATGCTAACACCGAGGGGGTGGCAAAGTGGTGGCTACAGAAGAGAAAGCCGCTATGGCTATTCGCAAGCGCATCCGCGAGCTGGGGCTATCACAGCCAAAGGTGAGCCGCATGGTAGGGCGTAGCGCTTCGTGGCTGGCGACCCAGGTCCTCCCTGACCCCGAGAACGCCATCCGCTATCTCTGGGCTAAGGACCCGGAGGCGTTCAACCGGCTTCTCCGGGTCCTCCAATGGACCCCCGAGGAGTTCTCCCGCGAAACCGGCATTCAGCTTCCTGGTGCGGAAATCCCCGGGTCCATCCCCGTGGTGCGGTATCGTATTCCTGTCATAGACGCCGGGGCTGGGCCGCCGATGTGGAACGAGGGCGCGGAATACATCACCCTCCACATCCCCGAGCTCAGGGGCAAGCGGGAGGAAGAGCTCTTCGCCGTGCGGGTCAAGGGAGACTCCATGGAGCCCACGCTTCGGGACGGGGACATCGTGGTCTTCTGGACGGGGGGAGCCCCGGAGCCCGGGCGCATCGTGGCGGTGCACGTGCACTGGGACGGGGTTATCGTCAAGCGCCTCCAGCGCTACAACGGCTCCTGGTACCTCTACTCCGACAACCCGGACCACCCTCCCGTTCCCCTAACCGAGCACGACCGCGTACTCGGGGTGGCGGCCACCCTGGTGCGGAAGATGTAGGAGGTGGGCATGGTGCTCAAAAGGTTCACTGTTTTCTTGGGAGCTTTAGTCGGCTTATCCCTAGGCCAGGCTGCAACTTGGTTGGATGTTTTCATCCCCGATGAGCAACGCATTAACCAAGCTTGCGACAAGGGGTACGAAAACGGGGAAAAGAAGGACCTCCTTTTTGGCTTAGTCCAAGGTTTAAAGTACGTCTACCAGGCCAGCGCGAAGCTAGACCCTTTGGATAAACTGCGTATAGCTCGGCTGAGTGTTGAACTCCAACCACCACTAGCGCAGGTGTACCTCCGATGCCTTTCACAAGCGCGTTCATTGAAGCCTAAAAGTTATGCTGGGTTGACCGCTCTCCAGCAAACTGCCGTTCTCGTTTTGAGTGGGGAGATTAGGGAGCTCAAGTATGCCCAAGAGTGGGCTGTGGCTCTCTCTATACGCAACAAGGATGGTGAAGAGGTTGCTCGTGTGCTCCCCGCTTCTAAAATCGTTGGCGACCCCAGTAGATGGTCGCTAGATTGCTCCAAAGGTGGGTGTATTTGGAAGGGTAGCAACATCTATAACTTCGTCTTCCAAAAAGATGAGCTGCAGTCCATGGAAAGACTCTTCATCCTCTACCATCTTGGCTCTGGGGTGAAAGAGGATGAGGTGCCGCTAAAGCTGTTCCAGCAATGACCCGCAAGCGCCCCCCAGGAGAGGGCTCCATCTACCAGCGGCGGGACGGGCTCTGGGTCGGGGCCGTCACCATCGGCTACACCCCTCGCGGGAACCCCCGGCGGAAGGTGGTCTACGGCAGGACCCGCCAGGAAGTGGCCCGCAAGCTCGCCGAGCTCCAGGTCCAGCGCTACCGGGGGCTCCTCTCCGAGCCCACGCAAATCAGCGTGCGGGACTGGGCCGAGGACTGGCTCAAGCGCAAGGCGGCGGAGGTTCGCCCCCGCACCCTGGAGAGCTACCGCTACCACCTGGCGAAGGCCATACCCTCCCTCAGGGACCCCACGGCTCACGACCGCTTTGGGCGCATGCGGCTCCAGAGCGTCCAACCCCTCCACGTCCGGCGGCACCTGGACGGGCTCAGGCTCACCCCGCACGCCATGAAGAACATCCGCTGGCTCCTCCACGCCGTCTTTGAGGACGCCGTGCGGATGGAGCTCATCCACCGCAACCCCGTGGCCCCCGTGCAGGTGAAGGGGCCAGCCCGGAAGTCGCCTGGCCGCACCCTCCAGCCCGAGGAGGCCAGGAGGCTCCTCGCCGCGCTGGACGAGCACCCCTCCCCCCTCGCCCTCGCCCTCCGGCTCATGCTCACCTGCGGGCTCCGTCGGGGAGAAGCGCTCGGGCTCAGATGGGAGGACGTGGACCTCGAGGAGGGGGTGCTCCACGTGCGCCGGGCGTGGGCGAAGGTGGGCGGGAAGGGAGTCATATCCGAACCGAAGACTTCCTCTGGCTACCGCTCGGTCCCGATCCCCCCCACCACCCTGGAGCGCCTGAGGGCCTACCGGGAGAGCGTCCAGGGGCTCAGCGAGGAGGAGGTGCGGAGGAGCTGGCTCTTCCCGGGGCGGGACCCCTCCCAGCCCGTCCATCCGGACGCTCCCGACCACCTCCTTCGCAGGCTCCTCGCCCGGCTCGGGCTCCCCCAGGTGCGGGTCCACGACCTCCGCCACACCTACGGCTCCCTCCTCCTCGCCCACGGGGCTCCCGTGGAGCTGGTGGCCGAGCGCATGGGCCACGCAAACCCGAACATCACCCTGGGCATCTACCGCCACCTCCTGGAGGAGGAGCGGCGGGGATGGGTGCTGGACATCGGTTAGAGCCGTTGATGAGCCATTTGTGCGGATAGTGGTAGTAATGGGCGGGGAGGTCTTGACAGGGAGGGGTGTTAACATGTATGTTAACACTCGGAGGTGATGAGGATGACCAGGGCCGAGATCCGTGAGAAGCTGGTGGAGCTGCTGGAGGGCATGGAGAGCGGTTTCGCCTCCTGGCAGGAGGGCGAGCCGGAGGCCGTGGCGGACTATATCCTCGCGGAAGACCCGTCCGCCGCGAGGAACCTGGTGGAGATGGCCGAGGAGGGGCATCCCTATCTCACCAACCGGTTGGCGGACTGGATCAACGCGTGGGAACGCGAGCGCCAGGGGCTCAGCCGGTCCAGGGTGGTGAGGGCCTACCTCCGTTCGTGGGAATGGGACGAGGTGGAGCGGGCCGCTGCCAGGTTGGTCCAGCTCGGGTTGGCGCACTCCAAGGCCGGCGCACTCGGCTACCTGGCGCTCGCTGGCGCCAGGCTGCTCGATGAGGGGACTGGCGCATTTACCGAGAAGTTGGCCGCTAGGCGGTAGACCCCTGTAGACCCCTGCTACACCTTCTGCTACAGAGCGACCCCCCGGGGAAGCCCGGGGGGTCAAAAACTCCGTTCTGGAGCTGGTGGAGCCGACGGGACTCGAACCCGTGACCTCCTGAGTGCGATTCAGGCGCGCTCCCAGCTGCGCCACGGCCCCACGCGCCCTTTATGGTAGCGGGGGGCCTTGGCCTTGTCTAGTCCCCTTCCCTAAGGCGCACCTCCACCCGGCCCTTCTTGTCCTTCACGGAAAGCTTGGCCTTGGCCTTGCCCTTTTTGTACTCCGCCTTCCACTCGTCCTTTTTCACCTCGTACTTCACCCGCACCCAGCCCCGGCGGCGAAGGTCCTCGTCGTGGTGGCGGAAGATGGCCTCGGCCCGGGAGTAGCGGTAGACCACCAGAAGGCCTTGGGGCTCAGCCACCCGCTCCACGACCACCCCCTGGGGAAAAAGGCTAAAGGAGAGGCTAGCGGTGATGCGAAGCTCCATAGGGGAGCTCGGGTTGACCTCGAGGGCCCAGGCCAGAAGCAGCAAGGGCAGCATTCCCAGGATCCTGCGCATAAGCCTAGCCTAGCCCATCTTTCCCCCTAACCCCTGAGGGTAGCCTAAAGTACACTTTAACTATGGACGAAGTTTGGCAGAGACTCTCCGAACCCTTCCCCCCCGGCGAGGTGCAGTGGCGCATAGAAGCCCTCTCCCGGGACAAAAAGCGGGCCCTGGTGGTCCCCTACGTGGACGCCCGCACCGTCTTGGACCGCTTGGACCGGGTGGTGGGCCCCGAGGGCTGGCAGGATGCCTACGAGGTCCTGGCCGATGCCGAACGCACGGTCAAGGACGAGCGGGGGGAGCGGCGCGAACGCCTGGTGGAGGTGAAGTGCCGCCTTACGGTCCTGGGGGTAACCAAGGAGGACGTGGGGGAAGGGGATTCCTTAAAGGCGGCCTTCTCCGATGCCCTAAAGCGGGCGGCGGTGAAGTTCGGGGTGGGGCGGTATCTCTACCGCCTGGAAAAGCAGTGGGTGGACTACGACCCGGAAAAAGGACGCTTTACTCCGCCCAGGCTCCCCGAACCCCTAGGGGAAGAAGCCCCGCCGGAAGAGGAAAAACCCGAGGCCTACCGGCTCATTGACCAACTCCTGGAAAGGCTTAAGGAGAAGGGGCTGGGCAAGGAAGCCGCCAAGATCGTCACCAAATACGGGGGCTACGGCAAAACCCCCGAGGAAACCAAGCGCCTTTACGGGGAGCTCAGGGCCCTGCTTAAGGGATGAGGATCATCGCCGTCGGGGACCTCCACGCCGACTTCCCCACCCTCTGGCGCATCCTGAAGGCGGAGGGGTTGGCCGACCCCGGCCTTAGGCCCACGCAGGAGCTGGCTTCGGGAAGGACCCACCTGGTCCTCCTGGGGGACCTGGTCCACCCCAAAACCCCCAGGGGTTACGAGCGCCTCACGGGGCTTAGCCCCTTTGACCCCCAAGACCCCAACCACCTCCGCCTGGCTGCGGGGGCCCAGATCCGGGAACTCTACCGGATCAAGGCCTTCCAGGAAGCCGCCCAGGGACAGGTGACCATCCTTCTGGGCAACCACGACGAGGCCGCGATGAAGGGGGAGCCCATCCTGGGAAACGCTCACCTTAAGCACCTGGAGTTCCATCCCGAACACGGAGGGCGCCCTCTCCCAGAAGCCTTGAGGACCTGGATATTGGGCTTTCCTCGGGAAGTGGTCTTCCACGGGGTGCACTTCGCCCACGTGGGTCCCGTGCCCTGGCTCCAGGAGTACGACGGGCTCTTCTACGCCCAAAGCGAACCCAAGACCTGGTGGTTCCGCACCCCGGACTACGTGGAGCGCATGGGCTACCGCTTTGGCGTGTACGGCCACGTGCCCATGAAGCAAGGCATCCTCCTAAAGGAACGCTTCGCCCTCATTGACGCCCTGGACCTGGGGGAGTACCTGGAGCTCTTTCCCAAAGAAGACCCCTTGCGCCCCCGGGTGAAACGCCTGAACCATGCTTAAAGACTTGCTTTCCCCCAAAGGGGTGCGGGAGTTGCTGCAGCGCCATGGGCTTTTCGCCGACAAGCGCCTGGGGCAAAACTTCCTGGTCTCGGAGGCCCACCTAAGGCGCATCGTGGAGGCGGCCAAGCCTTTCACCGGGCCCGTCTACGAGGTGGGACCTGGCCTTGGCGTCCTCACCCGCGCCCTGGCGGAGGCTGGGGCCCAGGTCACGGCGATAGAAAAGGACCTGCGGCTAAGGCCCCTGCTGGAGGAAACCCTAAAGGGCCTGCCCGTGGCCTTGGTCTTCGCCGATGCCCTCGAGTTCCCCTGGGAAGGGGTACCGGAAGGAAGCCTCCTGGTGGCCAACCTCCCCTACAACATCGCCACCCCCCTCATCACCCGGCTCTTGCAAAGCGGGCGCTTCGCCCGCCTGGTCTTCCTGGTGCAAAAAGAGGTGGCCGAGCGCATGGTGGCCCGGCCCAACACCCCTGCCTATGGCCTCCTCTCCCTGCGGGTGGCCTACCATGCCCAGGCGGAAAAGCTTTTTGACCTCCCCCCAGGGGCCTTCTTCCCGCCCCCCAAGGTGCAAAGCAGCCTGGTCCGCCTCACGCCCCGAAAGGTGCCCGATGACCCCCAGCTCTTCCGGCTCCTGGAAGCCGCCTTCGCTAAACGGCGCAAAACCCTAAAAAACGCCCTTTCTGCCGCAGGCTACCCCAAGGAAAAGGTAGAGGAGGCCCTCAGGAGCCTGGGCCTACCCCCAGAGGTGCGGGCCGAGGCCTTAGACCTAGGCCAGTTTCAGCGGCTTAGAGAGGCTCTTTACACAGGGGTGTAGGGTGCTCCCAACCGATAACCAAAGGTCCTACACCGATTAGCCACCTCTGCGGTGTAGCCTGGCCCATTTGTCCCGGGATGGGGGTGATAAGATGGGCGGGAACTGAGGTGGGGACATCCGGAGTATTGGACCTCCACCTCGTGAAGGGATGCACGAAAGGAGGGGACCTTGGCGCCAATAGCGGAGTATGTGAACATCCTGATCTATCTGGGGGTGGCCCTTTTCATCGGGGTGGCGGCCCTGGTGGTGGGGGCTCTCCTCGGTCCCAAGAAGCCGGGCCGGGCCAAGCTGATGCCCTACGAGTCAGGGAATGACCCCGCGGGGGAGGTCAAGCGCTTCCCCGTGCACTTCTATGTGGTGGCCATGCTCTTCATCCTCTTTGACGTGGAGGTGGCCTTCCTCTGGCCCTATGCGGTGAGCGCGGGAGGGCTCGGCCTTTATGGCTTTTTGGGCGTCTCAGCCTTCACCTTGCTCCTCTTCGTGGGCTTCCTCTACGAGTGGTGGAAGGGGGTGATGCGGTGGCACTGAAGGACCTCTTTGAGCGGGATGTCCAGGAGCTGGAGCGGGAGGGCATCCTCTTCACCACCCTGGAAAAGCTGGTGGCCTGGGGCCGCTCCAACTCCCTCTGGCCAGCCACCTTTGGCCTGGCCTGCTGCGCCATTGAGATGATGGCCTCCACCGACGCCCGAAACGACCTGGCCCGCTTCGGGAGCGAGGTCTTCCGGGCGAGTCCCCGCCAGGCGGACGTGATGATCGTGGCGGGGCGGCTTTCCAAGAAGATGGCCCCCGTCATGCGGCGGGTCTGGGAACAGATGCCCGACCCCAAATGGGTGATCTCCATGGGAGCCTGCGCCAGCTCCGGGGGCATGTTCAACAACTACGCCATCGTGCAGAACGTGGACTCGGTGGTGCCGGTGGACGTGTACGTTCCCGGATGCCCCCCGCGCCCCGAGGCCCTCATCTACGCGGTGATGCAGCTACAAAAAAGGGTGCGGGGCCAGGCGGTGAACGAAAGGGGCGAGAAACTGCCCCCCGTGGCCGCCTGGAAGCGCACCAGGGGGTGAGGTATGAGGCTGGATAGGGTGCTGGAAGAAGCCCGGGCCAAGGGCTACGCCATAGAGGACAACGGACTCGGCAACCTCTGGGTGGTGGTGCCCCGGGAGACCTTCAAGGAGGAGATGGCCCACTACAAGGCCCTGGGCTTCAACTACCTGGCGGACATCGTGGGCCTGGACTACCTGGAGTACCCGGACCCCCGCCCGGAGCGTTTTGCCGTGGTCTACGAGCTGGTTTCCTTACCTGGATGGCAGGATGGGGACGGAAGCCGGTTTTTCGCGCGGGTCTATGTGCCGGAAAAAGACCCCAGGCTTCCCACCGTCACCGACCTCTGGGGAAGCGCGGGCTTCCTGGAAAGGGAGGTCTACGACCTCTTTGGTATCGTCTTTGAGGGGCACCCGGACCTGCGCAAGATCCTGACCCCGGAGGACCTCGAGGGCCACCCCTTGCGCAAGGACTTCCCCCTAGGGGAAACCCCCACCCTCTTCCGCGGGGGGAGGTTTATCGTGCCCAGCGAGTTCCGGGCCGCCCTAACCGGCAAAAACCCCGGCCTCACCATGTACCGGGGGGGTAGCCGCAAAGGATACCGGGCCCTTTGGGCCGACCTCACCAAGGCCAAGGAGGCCAAATGAAGGACTACCTGGACCTGGACGTGCCCATAGCGGAGGAACCCAAAGAGCTTCGCACCGAGGTGATGACCCTCAACGTGGGCCCCCAGCACCCCTCCACCCACGGGGTCCTGCGGGTGGTGGTGACCCTCTCGGGGGAAGAGGTTCTGGACCTGGTTCCCCACATCGGTTACCTCCACACCGGGTTTGAGAAAAACATGGAGAACCGGACGTATACCCAGGTGATCACGTATACGCCCCGGATGGACTACCTCCACTCCTTCGCCCACGACCTGGCCTACGCCCTGGCGGTGGAGAAGCTGGTGGGGGCGGTGGTGCCCCCAAGGGCCGAAACCATCCGCATCATCCTGAACGAGCTCTCCCGCCTGGCCAGCCACCTGGTCTTCCTGGGGACGGGCCTGCTGGACCTCGGAGCCCTTACCCCCTTCTTCTACGCCTTCCGCGAGCGGGAAACCATCCTGGACCTCTTTGAGTGGGTCACGGGCCAGCGCTTCCACCACAACTACATCCGCATTGGCGGGGTCAAGGAGGACCTGCCCGAGGAGTTCGTGCCCGAACTCAGGAGGCTTTTGCAGGTTCTGCCCCACCGCATAGACGAGTACGAGGCCCTTTTCGCAGAAAGCCCCATCTTCTACGAACGGGCCCGGGGGGTGGGGGTGATTCCCCCCGAGGTGGCCATCAACCTGGGCCTCACCGGGGGCTCCCTAAGGGCCAGCGGGGTCAACTACGATGTGCGCAAGGCCTATCCCTATGCGGGCTACGAAACCTACCAGTTTGACGTACCCCTGGGGGAACACGGGGACGTCTTTGACCGCATGCTGATCCGCATTTGGGAGATGCGGGAGTCGGTGAAGATCATCCAGCAAGCCCTGGAGAGGCTGGAGCCGGGGCCGGTGCAGGACCCGAATCCCCAGATCACCCCGCCCCCCAGGCACCTTTTGGAAACCTCCATGGAGGCGGTCATCTACCACTTCAAGCACTACACCGAGGGCTTCCACCCCCCCAAGGGGGAGGTGTACGTGCCCACGGAGTCCGCCCGGGGGGAGCTGGGATATTACATCGTTTCCGACGGAGGCAGCATGCCCTACCGGGTCAAGGTGCGGGCCCCCAGCTTCGTGAACCTGCAGAGCCTTCCCTATGCCTGCAAGGGGGAGCAGGTGCCCGACATGGTGGCCATCATTGCCAGCCTGGATCCCGTCATGGGCGACGTGGACCGATAGGGAGGTAAGATGGGATTCTTTGACGACAAGCAGGATTTCCTAGCGGAAACCTTTGCCAAATACCCACCGGAAGGACGCCGCGCCGCCATCATGCCCCTCTTGAGGCGGGTGCAACAGGAGGAGGGTTGGATCCGCCCGGAGCGTGTAGAGGAGATCGCCAACCTGGTGGGCACCACGGCCACGGAGGTCCTGGGGGTGGCCAGCTTTTACTCCTACTACCAGTTCGTGCCCACGGGGCGCTACCACCTCCAGGTCTGCGCCACCTTGAGCTGCAAGCTGGCCGGGGCCGACGAGCTTTGGGACTACCTCACGGAAACCTTAGGCATCGGGCCAGGGGAGGTAACCCCGGATGGCCTTTTTAGCGTGCAGAAGGTGGAGTGCCTGGGAAGCTGCCACACGGCCCCGGTGATCCAGGTGAACGACGAGCCTTACGTGGAGTGCGTGACCCGGGCACGGCTTAAAGCTCTCCTGGAAGGCCTCAAGGCTGGCAAGCGCCTGGAGGAGATTGAGCTTCCTGGCCAGTGCGGGCACCACGTGCACGAGGTGGAGGTATGACCGGGCCCATCGTTTCCGGACGCGACCCCCGCTTTGAACCAACCCTCTACGCCCACGTGGGCCGGGAGGGAAGCTGGACCCTGGACTACTACCTGAAGCACGGGGGGTACGAAACCGCCAAGCGGGTGCTTAAGGAGAAGACACCCGAGGACGTCATTGAGGAGGTGAAGCGCTCGGGCCTCCGGGGCCGGGGCGGGGCAGGCTTCCCCACGGGGGTGAAGTGGAGCTTCATGCCCAAGGATGGGAGGCAGCATTACCTGATCTGCAACGCCGACGAGTCCGAGCCGGGAAGCTTTAAGGACCGGTACATCATGGAGGATGTCCCCCACCTGCTCCTCGAGGGCATGATCCTGGCCGGCTACGCCATCCGGGCCACGGTGGGGTACATCTACGTGCGGGGGGAGTACCGCAAGGCGGCAGACCGCCTGGAGGCCGCCATCCGGGAGGCCCGCGCCCGGGGCTACCTAGGGGAAAATCTCTTTGGGACTGGCTTCTCCTTCAACGTGCACGTACACCGGGGGGCTGGGGCCTACATCTGCGGGGAGGAAACCGCCCTCATGAACTCCCTGGAGGGCCTGAGGGCCAACCCCCGCCTTAAGCCCCCCTTCCCCGCCCAGTCGGGGCTTTGGGGCAAGCCCACCACCATCAACAACGTGGAAACCCTGGCCGCGGTGGTGCCCATCCTGGAGCGGGGCGCCGACTGGTTCGCCAGCATGGGCACGGAGGGGTCCAAGGGGGTGAAGCTCTACCAGATCTCCGGGCCCGTGAGGCGGCCTGGGGTGTACGAGCTTCCCATGGGAACCACCCTGCGGGAACTCATCTACGACTGGGCGGGAGGTCCTTTGGAGCCCATCCAGGCCCTCATCCCCGGGGGCTCCTCCACCCCGCCCTTGCCCTTTACCGAGGAGATCCTGGACACCCCCATGAGCTACGAGCACCTGCAGGCCAAGGGCTCCATGCTGGGCACCGGGGGCGTGATCCTCATACCGGAAAGGGTCAGCATGGTGGACGCCATGTGGAACGTGACCCGCTTTTACGCCCACGAGTCCTGCGGCAAGTGCACCCCCTGCCGGGAAGGGGTGGCGGGCTTCATGGTGAACCTCTTCGCCAAGATCGGCTCCGGGGAAGGAGAGGAAAAGGACGTGGAGAACCTGGAGGCCCTCCTGCCCCTCATTGAGGGCCGGAGCTTCTGCCCCTTGGCGGATGCGGCTGTATGGCCGGTAAAGGGCTCCTTGAAGCACTTCAAGGACCAGTACCTGGCCCTGGTGCGGGAAAAGCGGCCCGTGCCCAGGGTAAACCTCTGGAGGTGAAGGTGGTTAGGGTCAAGGTCAACGACCGCACAGTGGAGGTGCCCCCGGGGACTAGCGTCATGGACGCGGTCTTCCACGCGGGGTACGACGTGCCCCTTTTCTGCTCGGAAAAGCACCTCTCCCCCATTGGGGCCTGCCGCATGTGCCTGGTGCGCATCGGCCTGCCCAAGAGGGGCCCGGACGGCAAGCCGGTTCTGAACGAACAAGGCGAGCCCGAGATCGCCTGGCAGCCCAAGCTGGCGGCCAGCTGCGTCACCGCCGTAGCGGACGGCATGGTGGTGGACACCCTTTCCGAGGTGGTGCGGGAAGCCCAGGCGGGGATGGTGGAGTTCACCCTCCTCAACCACCCCCTGGACTGTCCCACCTGCGACAAGGGCGGGGCCTGCGAGCTCCAGGACCGCACGGTGGAATACGGGCTCTACGAAAAGTACTACCAGAAGTCTCCCCTGCAGCCGCCCACCTACACCCGCTTTGAGTTCACCCGCCGCCACGTGGACAAGCACCATCCCCTCTCCCCCTTTGTGGTCCTGGACCGGGAACGGTGCATCCACTGCAAGCGGTGCGTGCGCTACTTTGAGGAAATCCCTGGGGACGAGGTCCTGGACTTTATCGAGCGTGGGATCCATACCTTTATTGGCACCCAGGACTTCGGCCTTCCCTCGGGTTTTTCCGGCAACATCACGGATATCTGCCCCGTGGGGGCCCTTCTGGACCTCACCGCCCGCTTCCGGGCCCGCAACTGGGAGATGGAGGAGACCCCAAGCCACTGCGCCCTCTGCTCCGTGGGCTGCGGCATCACCGCGGATACCCGTAGCGGGGAGCTCCTGAGGATCCGGGCCCGGGAGGTCCCTGAGGTCAACGAAATCTGGCTTTGCGACGCCGGCCGGTTCGGGCACGAGTGGGCGGATGAGAATCGGGTGACGACCCCCATGGTTCGCAAAGGAGGCCGGCTGGAAAGCGCCACCTGGGAGGAAGCCTTTGCCGCCATACGGGAGGGCCTAAAAGGGGCTAGAAAGGAAGAGGTGGGGATTTACCTGCCCCACGAGGCCACCCTCGAGGAGGGCCTCATGGCGGCGGAGCTGGCCAAGGCCCTCTCCACCCCCCACCTGGACTTCCAGGGCCGCACCGCCGCCCCAGCAAGCCTCTTCCCACCCGCCACCTTTGAGGACCTCCTCAGGGCGGACTTTGCCCTCATCCTGGGGGATCCCACGGAGGAAGCCCCCATCCTGCACCTCCGCCTCAGCGAGTTCGTGCGTGACCTCAAGCCCGCCCCTCGCCTGGCCCACGGTACCCCCTTCGCCGACCTCTCCATCAAGGAAAGGATGCCCCGCCGCAGCCACAAGATGGCCCTCTTCGCCCCCTACCGCACCCCCCTCATGAAATGGTCCGGCATCGCGGGTACCCACGCCCCGGGGGAGGAACGGGAGATCCTCCTTGCCCTCCTGGGGGAAAAGGAGGGGAGCGAGGCGGTGAGCAAGGCCAAGGAAGCCTGGGAGAAGGCCCAAAACCCGGTCCTCATCCTAGGCGCTGGGGTCCTGCAGGACACGGTGGCCGCGGAAAGGGCCAGGCTCTTAGCCGAGCGCAAGGGGGCCAAGGTGCTGGCCATGACCCCAGCGGCGAACGCCCGGGGCCTCGAGGCCCTGGGGGTGTGGCCTGGGGAAAAGGGAGCGGGCTGGGACGAGGCCGGAGCCCCTCACGCCTACTACGGCTACGTGCCCCCGGAGGAGGCCCTAAAGGGCAAGCGCTTCCTCATCATGCACCTGAGCCACCTCCATCCCCTGGCGGAGCGATATGCGCACGTGGTCCTGCCCGCTCCCACCTTCTACGAGAAGCGCGGCCATTTGGTGAACCTGGAGGGCCGGGTCCTTTCCCTGAACCCTGCCCCCATCCATAGCGGCGAGGCGGAAGGGGCCCTGCAAGCCCTGGCCCTTTTGGCCGAGGCCTTGGGGGTGCGCCCGCCCTTTAGGCTGGGCCTCGAGGCCGAGCGCGAGCTCAAGCGGCGGATACCTGCCCCCATGGGCCTTCTCACCTACCGCACCCAGCGCCTCAGGCCCAAGGCGCAAGGGGGTAGGCTCTACCTTAGGCCCACCATGTGGAGGTCCTGGCAACTTAGGGGCAAGGCGGCCAAGGCCATCCAAGCCGAGCTTTGGGTCCATCCGGAGACCGCCAAGGCCGAGGCCCTCCTGGACGGAGCCCGGGTAGAGGTGGAAGCGCCCACGGGCCCGGTGCTGGCCCAGGTGGTCCACCGCGAGGACCTGCCCAGGGACTTCCTCTACCTCTCCGCCTTAGGGCCCTTCGCGGGAAGGAGATGGGAGGCTAAAGTCCTGGTGCCCTCAGGAGGTGAAGCATGAAGCCTTACCCCGTGGACCCCTACTGGATGGCGGCGCTCAAAGCCTTTTTGGTGGTGGTGGGCCTCCTCACCGCCTTCGCCTTCATGACCCTGATCGAACGCCGCCTCCTTGCCCGCTTCCAGATCCGCATGGGCCCTAACCGGGTAGGACCCCTAGGGCTCTTCCAGCCCATTGCCGACGCCATCAAGAGCATCTTCAAGGAAGATCTGGTGGTGGAGCGGGCGGATAAGGTCCTCTTCGTCCTGGCCCCCTTGATCGGGGTGGTCTTCGCCCTCCTGGCCTTCGGCGCCATCCCCTTTGGCCCTCCAGGAAGCTTTTTCGGCTATCAACCCTGGGTCTTGAACCTGGACTTGGGCCTTCTTTACCTCTTCGCCGTGAGCGAGATGGCCATCTACGGCATCTTCCTAGCGGGCTGGGCCTCGGGAAGCAAGTACAGCCTCCTGGGCTCCTTGCGCTCCTCGGCCAGCCTCATCTCCTACGAGCTGGGCCTGGGCATCGCCCTCCTCTCCCCCATCCTCTTGGTGGGAAGCCTCAACCTGAACGACATCGTGAACTGGCAGAAGGAAAACGGCTGGCTGGTCCTCTACGCCTTCCCCGCTTTCCTCCTCTACACCATCGCCGCCCTAGCGGAAGCCGCCCGCACCCCCTTTGACCTGCCCGAGGCCGAGCAGGAGCTGGTGGGGGGATACCACACGGAGTACAGCTCCATCAAATGGGCCCTCTTCCAGATGACCGAGTACATCCACTTCATCACCGCAAGCGCCCTTATCCCCACCCTCTTCCTGGGGGGCTGGACCATGCCCTTCCTGGAAGTGCCCTACCTCTGGATGTTCCTCAAGATCGCCTTCTTCCTCTTCCTCTTCATCTGGATTCGGGCCACCTGGTTCCGCCTCCGCTACGACCAGCTCCTGCGCTTCGGCTGGGGCTTCCTCTTCCCGGTGGCCCTGGTCTGGTTCCTGGTGACCGCCTTGGTGGTGGCCCTGGACCTTCCCCGCTCCTACCTCCTCTACCTCTCCTTGGCCGCCTTCTTGGTCCTTCTGGGAGCGGTGATGTATAGCCCAAAACCCGCCCGCAAAGGAGGTGGCGCATGACCCTTAAGGCCCTGGCCCAAAGCCTCGGCATCACCCTCAAGTACCTCTTTTCCAAACCGGTGACCGTCCCCTACCCCGACGCCCCCGTGGCCCTCAAGCCCCGCTTCCACGGCCGCCACGTGCTCACCCGCCACCCCAACGGCCTGGAGAAGTGCATCGGCTGCTCCTTGTGCGCCGCCGCCTGCCCGGCCTATGCCATCTACGTGGAGCCCGCGGAAAACGACCCGGAAAACCCGGTCTCCGCGGGGGAGCGCTACGCCAAGGTCTACGAGATCAACATGCTCCGCTGCATCTTCTGCGGGCTTTGCGAGGAGGCCTGCCCCACCGGGGCCATCGTGCTGGGCTACGACTTTGAAATGGCCGACTACGAGTACTCGGACCTCATCTACGGCAAGGAGGACATGCTGGTGGACGTGGTGGGCACCAAGCCCCAGCGCCGGGAGGCCAAGATCACCGGTAAACCTGTGAAGCCCGGCTACGTGGTTCCCTATGTCCGCCCCGAGTTGGAGGGGTTCAAGGCCCCCACGAAAGGAGGGGAAAAGTGAGCCCCTTTGAAATCCTAGCCCTCCTGGTTCTCCTCGGCACGGGAATCCTGGTGGTCACCCTTAGAAACGCCATCCACGCCGCCTTGGCCCTCATCGGGAACTTCCTTATATTGGCTGGGCTCTATGTGGCCCTCGAGGCCCGCTTCCTGGGTTTCATCCAGATCATCGTCTATGCGGGGGCCATCGTGGTCCTCTTCCTCTTCGTCATCATGCTCCTCTACGCCGCCCAGGGCGAGGTGGGGTTTGACCCCTTGGTGCGAAGCCGCCCCTTGGCCTTGCTCCTCTCCATGGGGGTAGCCCTGGTCCTCCTTTCGGGGCTTTGGGGCCTAAATCTGGCCTTCACCAAGGACCTCCAAGGTGGCCTGCCCCAGGCCCTGGGGCCCCTCCTTTACGGGGACTGGCTCCTGGTGCTTCTGGCGGTGGGCTTCCTCCTCATGGCGGCCACGGTGGTGGCGGTGGCCCTGGTGCAGCCGCAAAGGCCCCTGGATGCCCTGAGCCCTGAGGAGCGCAAGGAGGAAAAGGAGGTGGTGCGGTGAGTTACCTACTGGCCTCCGCCCTGCTTTTCGCCTTGGGGGTCTATGGGGTCTTGACCCGCAGGACCGCCATTTTGGTTTTCCTTTCCATTGAGCTCATGCTGAACGCCGCCAACCTCTCCCTGGTGGGCTTCGCCCGGGCCTACGGCCTGGAGGGCCAGGTGGCGGCCCTCATGGTGATCGCCATCGCCGCCGCCGAGGTGGCGGTGGGCCTCGGGCTCATCGTGGCCATCTTCCGCCAACGGGAGAGCACCGCGGTGGACGACCTTTCGGAGCTTAGGGGGTGAAGATGCTTCTCCTGACCATCCTCCTTCCCCTCTTGGGCTTTGCCCTTTTGGGTCTTTTCGGCAAGCAGATGAAGGAACCCCTACCCGGGGTGGTCGCCTCCCTATTGGTCCTGGCCTCCTTCCTGGTGGGGGTGGGCCTTCTCCTTTCGGGTGGGGCCCGGTATGAGGCAGAATGGCTCCCGGGAATCCCCTTCAGCCTCCTTTTGGACAACCTCTCGGGCTTCATGCTCCTCATCGTCACCGGGGTGGGGTTTCTCATCCACGTCTACGCCATCGGCTACATGGGGGGGGATCCCGGCTACAGCCGCTTCTTCGCCTACTTCAACCTCTTCATCGCCATGATGCTCACCCTGGTCCTGGCCGACAGCTACCCGGTGATGTTCATCGGCTGGGAGGGGGTGGGATTGGCCAGCTTCCTCCTCATCGGCTTCTGGTATAAAAACGCCCAGTATGCGGACTCCGCCCGCAAGGCCTTCATCGTGAACCGCATCGGCGACCTGGGCTTCATGCTGGGCATGGCCATCCTCTGGGCCCTCTACGGCACCCTTTCCATCAGCGAGCTCAAAGAAGCCCTGGAAGGCCCCTTGAAAAACCCCAGCCTCCTGGCCCTGGCGGGCCTTCTCCTCTTCCTGGGGGCGGTGGGGAAAAGCGCCCAGGTGCCCCTCATGGTCTGGCTTCCCGACGCCATGGCCGGCCCCACCCCGGTTTCCGCCTTGATCCACGCGGCCACCATGGTGACCGCCGGGGTCTACCTCATCGCCCGAAGCTCCTTCCTCTACGCCAACCTCCCCGACGTTTCCTACACCATCGCCGTCATAGGCTTGATCACGGCCGCCTACGGGGCCCTTTCCGCCTTTGGCCAGACCGATATCAAGAAGATCGTGGCCTACTCCACCATCAGCCAGCTGGGGTACATGTTCCTGGCCGCCGGGGTAGGGGCCTACTGGGTGGCCCTCTTCCACGTCTTCACCCACGCCTTCTTCAAGGCCCTCCTCTTCCTGGCCTCGGGGAGCGTGATCCACGCCTTGGGTGGGGAACAGGATGTGCGCAAGATGGGCGGGCTTTGGAAGCACCTGCCCCTAACCCGCTGGCACGGGCTTGTGGGCGCCTTGGCCTTGGGGGGCCTTCCCTTGCTTTCCGGCTTCTGGTCCAAGGACGCCATCCTCACCGCCACCCTCACCTACCCCTTCGGCGGGCTGGGCTTCTACCTGGGGGCGCTTTTGGTGGCGGTGCTCACCGCCATGTACGCCATGCGCTGGTTCGTCCTGGTCTTTCTGGGGGAGGAGCGGGGCCACCACCATCCCCATGAGGCCCCTCCGGTAATGCTCTGGCCCAACCACCTTTTAGCCCTGGGCTCGGTGCTGGCCGGGTACCTGGCCCTGCCCCATCCCTTGCCCAACCTCCTCGAGCCCTTCTTGAAGCCCACCCTGGCGGAGGTGGAAGCCCACCACCTTTCCTTGGGAACAGAATGGGGACTTATCGCCCTCTCGGGGGTGGTGGCCCTCGTGGGGCTCTGGCTGGGCTTCACCTTCTTCCAACGGAAAACCTTCCCTGCCTGGTACCTCACCTTTGAGGCCTGGAGCCGGGAAAGCTTCTATGCGGACCGGGTGTACAACGCCCTTTTGGTGAACCCCTTGAAGGCCTTGGCGGAGGCCCTCTTCCTGGGGGACCGTAGCCTCCTGCGCGGCTACTTCGGCCTGGGCGGGGGGGTACGTAGCCTGGGCCAAGGGATCACCCGGCTGCAGACCGGCTACCTTAGGGTCTACGCCCTGCTCTTCGTGCTGGGTGTTCTCGTTCTACTGGGGGTGATGCGGTGGTAATCCTGGCGATTCTTTTACCCATTCTCTTGGGCAGCCTCCTCCTTTTGGGCCTTCCCCGCACCCTTGGGGTTTGGGGGGCGGGATTAAGCTTCCTCCTCAACCTCTACCTCTTCCTCACCCACCCGGGCGGAATGGCCCACGAGGTAACCCTTCCCTTGCTTCCGGGGTTCGGGGTTTACTGGGCCTTTGGGCTGGATGGGCTTGCCGCCCTTTTCTTCCTCACCATCGGCCTTACCGTCTTCCTGGGGGCTTTGGTGGCCCAGGTGGAAGGGCGGTTCCTGGGCCTGGCCCTTTTGATGTCGGGCCTTCTCCTGGGGCTTTTCGCCGCCCGGGACCTTTTGGTCTTCTACCTGTTCTTTGAAGCGGCCTTGATCCCCGCCCTCCTCATGCTCCTCTTCTATGGCGGTGAGGGGCGGCTTAAAGCCCTCTACACCTTCCTCCTCTTCACCCTCGCGGGATCCCTGCCCATGCTGGCCGCCATTCTGGCGGTGAAGGCCCTGGGGGGGAGCCCCAGCTTCCTCCTCGAGGACCTCCTGGCCCACCCGGTGGGGGGAAGGGTTGCCTTCTGGGTGTTTTTGGGCTTCGCCCTGGCCTTTGCCATCAAGACACCCCTTTTCCCCCTGCACGCCTGGCTTCCCCTCTTCCACCAGGAAAACCATCCCTCGGGGCTCGCCGACGCCATGGGCACCCTCTACAAGGTGGGGGTCTTCGCCTTTTTCCGCTTCGCCATCCCCTTAGCCCCGGGAGGATTTGCGGAACTTCAGGGGCTTCTCCTCTTCCTGGCGGCCATCTCCGCCCTATATGGCGCCTGGGTGGCCTTCTCCGCCAAGGACTTCAAGACCCTTTTGGCCTACGCCGGGGTTTCCCACATGGGGGTAGCCGCCTTGGGGGTCTTCTCCGGCACCCCGGAAGGGGCCATGGGGGGGCTTTACCTCCTGGCGGCTAGCGGGGTCTACACGGGGGGGCTTTTCCTCTTGGCGGGTAGGCTTTACGAAAGGCTTCACACCCTGGAGATCGGGCGCTTCCGGGGCCTAGCCGAAAGCGCCCCCGGGCTGAGCGCCCTGGCCCTTTTCCTGTTCCTGGCCATGGTGGGGCTTCCCGGGCTTTCCGGCTTCCCCGGGGAGCTTTTAACCCTCCTTGGGGCCTACAAGGCTAGCCCCTGGCTCACCGCCCTCGCCTTCCTCTCGGTGATCGCGGGGGTGGCCTATGCCCTCACCGCCTTCCAAAAGGTCTTCTGGGAGGAGGGTCAAAGGGGGGCGGAGGACCTGAAGGGGGCGGAATGGCCCTTCGCCTTCCTGGCGGTGGCCGCCTTGGTCCTCATGGGCGTCTTCCCCGGGTTCTTCGTAAAGGGCCTTGAGCCTCTGGCGGAGGCCTTCGCCAAGATCCTTGGAGGTGGCGCATGACCCTGATGGTGCTCACCGTGTTCTCCGTGGCCCTTACCCTTTTGGGCTTCTTCGTTTCCGTGCCCCTTTACAAACGGCTCACCATCCTGGGGCTCTCCTTGGCCCTTCTTTCCCTCCTTCTCACCTGGGGAAGGCCCTTCGCCCTTGGCCCCTACCAGGTGGACGGCATCGCCCAGGTCTTTACCCTGCTGGCCCTTTTGGGAGCCCTTTGGACCGTGGGGTTGGTGCGGAGCCGGCGCTTTGAGTTCTACCTCCTGGTCCTCTACGCCGCCTTGGGGATGCACCTTCTCGCCTCCACCAAAAACCTCATCCTGATGCTGGTGGCCCTCGAGGCCCTATCCCTCCCCCTTTACGCCCTGGCCACCTGGCGGAAAGGGGAAGGCCTGGAAGCCGCGCTAAAGTACTTCCTCCTGGGAGCGTTAGCAGCGGCCTTCTTCCTCTACGGTACCGCCCTCCACTATGGGGCCACGGGAAGCCTCCTGGCGGGGACCCCTGGCGAAGGCCCCCTTTACGCCCTCGCCCTGGGCCTCCTCCTGGTAGGACTGGGCTTCAAGGTGGCCTTGGCTCCCTTCCACTTCTGGACCCCCGACGTCTACCAGGGTAGCCCTACCCCGGTGGTGCTCTTCATGGCCACGGGGGTGAAGGCGGCCGCCTTCGCCGCCCTGCTTCGGGTGGCCGCGCCGGGCGTCCCCGACGCCTTGACCCTCCTCATCGCCCTCTCCGTGATCCTGGGGAACCTGGCCGCCTTGGGCCAGCAGGAGGCGAAAAGGCTTTTGGCCTATAGCTCCATCGCCCACGCCGGGTACATGGCCTTGGCCCTTTACACGGGAAACGCCACGGCCTTGGGCTTCTACCTCCTCACCTACGTGCTGGCCACGGGGCTGGCCTTCGCCGTGCTCTCGGAGGTCTCCCCGGACCGGGTGCCCCTGGAGCGGCTTAAAGGGCTCTTCCACCGAGACCCCCTCCTCGGCCTAGGCCTCTTCGTGGCCTCCTTGTCCCTCCTGGGCCTTCCACCCCTGGCTGGCTTCTGGGGCAAGTACCTGGTCTTCACCGAGGCCGCCAAGGCCGGGCAGTGGGGCCTTTTGGTCCTGGCCCTCATCACCAGCGCGGTGAGCGCCTACTACTATCTGGCCTTGGGCTTGGCCGTGTTCCAGAAGGGGGCAGCCGAGGCCCGTCCCCGGCCCTTGGCCCGGAGCGTGGCCCTGGGGGTGGCGCTTCTTCTCATCCTGCTGGGCCTCATTCCCGGAGCCGTGCTCCCCGCCCTTGCCGCGGGCTAAGCCCGTGGCCTTCTTTCCGGCCCTGGGGTACGGAAGGTATCCCGGGGCCCGGGATTTTTCCCCACACCAGGTTTACACTCAAGGCATGGAGGACCCCCTGGCCCGTCTACCGCGGGAGCTTTTGCACAAGGACCCCCTGGGGTACGTGGCCCGGGGAGCCCAGGCCTTGCCCAAGCACCTCCGGGGAGCATGGCTCCTGGGGGTGGTAAGCGGCTTCCTCTGGCCGGAGGCCCCGCCGCCCAAGGACCTCTCCGCCTTTTTCCGCCGGAGCGAGGGGGCCTGGCGGGAGGCGGAGGCGTACTTCCTGGAAACGGGGCTGGACTTCCCGGTGCTGGTGAGCCAATGGGCCAAGGAGGCCCTGGACCCCCTTCTCCACCGCAAAAAGGACCCTCCCTGGGAAAGCCTGGCCCTGGCCTTCCACGGAGGGCAGAGGCTGGGACGGTACCTGCGGGGCCAGGCTAGGGGTTAACCACCATCCGTACCACCCGGCACCTTAACCCCTGGCGCTCCATAACAAGACCGGCCTGCGGGTTATCCCTGTGGTAGACGAAGGCCCGGGAAAGCCCTTGAAGTTTTAGCCGCCACTTGCGCACCTCCTCCAGGCTAGCCTCACCGGGGTTCTTCCCCGTGCCCAGGCTGGCCAAGCCCTCAGGCGTAAGCAGGGAATCCACAAAAGCCTGGACCAAACCCCCAGCAAAGAGCATGCCCAAAGCCATAAAGGGATCGTCCTGGGCCTTCTCCAGCTCCTTCACCATGGCGGCGTTGAGGTCAGCCTCGAGGCCTTCCCTAACCCGGGGAAAAGCCCACGTACCGCTCCAGTGCCGCCGCATCCCGGCGCTCAATGGCCCCCTGGAGCCCCGTAAGGCGAAAGGGCCAGGTAGCCTCCCAACACTATGAGGAGGAGAAGCCCCACCCACCAGCGCGCTTTCATGGGGATACGCTAGCCGGCACAACCCCTAGCGTCAATCCCTAAAGGATACGTTTCCCTAAAAGGCTCAGGGCCAGGCCCACCATCATCTCCGCCGTGCGGTTGCGCTCGTCCAAAATGGGGTTCACCTCCACCAGGTCCAGGCTTCGCACCCGGCCCGAATGGGCTAGGATTTCCATGAGCAGGTGCGCCTCCCGGTAGGAAAGCCCCCCCGGGACCGGGGTCCCCACCCCGGGGGCCAGGGTGGGGTCCAGGACGTCGGCGTCCAGGGACACGTGAAGGGGAAGGCCAGCAAGCCTTTCCAAAACCTCCTCGGCGATGCGGGCCACCCCTAGGCGGTCCACCTCGTGCATGGTGTACACGGTAACCCCCATTTCCTTAAGGAGACGCTTCTCCCCGGGGTCTAGGCTCCTTACCCCCACCAGGACCACCCGCTTGGGGTCCACCGCCTGGAAGGCCTCGGTCAGGCGGGGATGCCCCAGGCCGCAGAGCACCGCCAGGGGCATGCCGTGGATGTTGCCGCTGGGGCTGGTTTCCGGGGTGTTGAAGTCCGCGTGGGCATCCACCCAGACTACCCCCAGGGGCTCCCGGGCCACCCCGCTCACCGACCCCATGCTCAAGGAATGGTCCCCCCCCATCACGATGGGGAACACCCCCTCCGGCAAGGAGCGCAGCCTTTCCTTGAGCTCCAGGGCTGCCTGGCGGATTTCTTCCAAATAGTTCTCCCTCTCTGAACGGTTCCCCCTTCTCCTAAGGGTCTCCGCCACGGGAACCCGGATATCCCCGAGATCCTCCACCAGGAGCCCCAGGGCCTCGAGCTCCTCGGCAAGCCGGGCATAGCGCAGGGCCGAAGGTCCCATGTCCACCCCGCGCCGCCCAGCCCCTAGGTCCATGGGCACACCCACGATGGCTACCCGCTCCATGGGGGGCATGGTAGCAGAAAAGGCCATGCACCGCTTGGGAACTTTATGCCTCCCCTCTAGGAGAAAGGAGGGGGGAGCGCTATACTTAGAAGGATGGAATACCGCGAGGTGGCAAGCATCAATCTGGCCCGCCTCTTGCGAGAAGGAGGAACGGTTCGCGCCACAGGGGTGGTGCAGGAAGCCTTTTGGGTAGGTGAGGAGCGCTTCCCCTTGGAAGGCGAGGCCACCTGGAAGGTGGCGGTTTCCGCCGTGGGCGGGGACGAGTACTGGCTTTCGGGTGAGGTGGAGGGCGTGGCCCTCATGGAGTGCCGCCGCTGCCTCAAGCCCACCCCTACCCCCATCCACGCCCACTTCCAGCACCTTTTGCGCTACCAGCAGGGCCTGGGCGAGGTGGTCTTCCACGAGGAGGCGGAGGAGGAGTACTACACCTTTGGCGAGCCCGACTTGGACCTTCTTCCCTTCCTCACCGAGGCCTTCGTCACCGAAATGCCCTACACCGTCTTGTGCCAGGAGGGGTGCAAGGGCCTCTGCCCCGTGTGCGGGGCAGACCGCAACCTGGTGGACTGCGGCCACGAGCCGGAGGTCCACCACCCCTTCTTGGGCCTTAAGGACCTCCTTCCCGAACTCTAGCGGGTCTGCTATACTACCAGGGGTTTAGCGGGGGCTTTAGCCCCCCTGGAGGACTGGAGATGGCCAAGCACCCTGTACCCAAGAAGAAGACCTCTAAGGCACGGCGCGATGCCCGTAGGAGCCACCACGCCCTGACCCCCCCGACCCTGGTACCCTGCCCCGAGTGCAAGGCGCCCAAACCCCCCCACACCGTCTGCCCGGAGTGCGGCTACTACGACGGGCGCAAGGTCCTGGAAGTCTAGACCGGGTCAAGATAAGGGGCCCCTAAACCCGGGGCCTCAACTTTTTTCACTGCCAGTGGGTATAGTGGTGCCCATGACGGGAGGTCAGGCATGAGCGGCATCCTGGCCCTGGGGGCTTACGTCCCCGAGAGGGTCATGAGGAACGAGGACTTTGAGGCCTATTTGGACACCTCGGACGAGTGGATCGTGACCCGCACCGGCATCCGGGAAAGGCATATTGCTGCCGAAGACGAGTACACCTCGGACCTGGCCTTCCAGGCGGTGGAGGACCTCCTCAAGCGGCACCCGGGGGCTTTGGAGGAAGTGGACGGGGTCATCGTGGCCACCAACACCCCCGATGCCCTTTTCCCCGACACCGCCGCCTTGGTCCAGGCCCGCTTTGGCATCCAGGGCTTCGCCTATGACCTGCTGGCCGGTTGCCCGGGATGGATCTACGCCCTAGCCCAAGCCCATGCCCTGGTGGAGGCGGGCCTGGCCCGGAAGGTCCTGGTGGTGGGGGCGGAGGCCCTCTCCAAAATCCTGGACTGGAACGATCGGGCCACCGCCGTGCTCTTCGGGGACGCCGGGGGCGCGGCGGTGGTGGGTCCGGTGCGGGAGGGGTTTGGCTTTAAGTCCTTTGTGCTGGGGGCCGACGGCAGCGGGGCCAAGGAGCTCTACCATGCCTGCGTGGCCCCTAGGCTTCCCGACGGCACCTCCATGCGCAACCGCCTCTACATGAATGGGCGCGAGGTCTTCAAGTTCGCCGTGCGGGTGATGAACACCGCCACCCTCGAGGCCATAGAGAAAGCCGGCCTCACCCCGGAAGACATCAAGGTCTTCGTGCCTCACCAGGCGAACCTCAGGATCATTGACGCCGCCCGGGAGCGCCTGGGCTTGCCTTGGGAGCGGGTGGTGGTGAACGTGGACCGCTACGGCAACACCTCCACCGCCTCCATCCCCTTAGCCCTTAAGGAGGCGGTGGACGACGGCCGGATCCAAGAAGGGGATCACGTGCTCCTGGTTTCCTTTGGGGCCGGGCTCACCTGGGCCGCGGCGGTACTCACCTGGGGGGGAGCCTGATGTACGCCGCCCTCTTTCCGGGCCAAGGCTCCCAGCGGGTGGGCATGGGAAAGGCCCTCTACGAGGCCTTTCCCGCCGCCAAAGAGGTCTTGGACCGGGCCGAGGCCGCCTTGCCCGGCCTCCTCAAGATTATGTGGGAAGGCCCGGAGGAAGCCCTCACCCTCACGGAGAACCAGCAACCCGCCCTCCTGGCGGTGGGCTACGCCGCCTACCGGGCCTTTTTGGAGGCCGGGGGGAAGGAACCCCTTTTGGCCGCCGGCCATTCCCTGGGGGAATGGACCGCCCACGTGGCCGCCGGCACCCTGGGGCTGGAGGATGCCCTTAGGCTGGTACGCCTCCGGGGCCGGTACATGCAGGAGGCCGTGCCCCCAGGAAAGGGGGCCATGGCCGCCATCCTAAAGCTTCCCCTCGAGGCCATCCAGGAGGCCTTGGCGGGGCTAGAGGGGGTGGAGGTGGCCAACCTCAATGCCCCCGAGCAGACGGTGATCTCCGGCGAGAAGGGGGCGGTGGAAGAGGCGGCAGAAAGGTTAAAGGAAAAACGGGCCCGGGTGGTCTTCCTGCCGGTCTCCGCCCCCTTCCACTCCTCCCTGATGGCGCCCGCCAAGGAACGCCTGGCCCGGGACCTGGCAGGGGTGGCCCTAAGGAAACCCCGTTTTCCCGTTTACTCCAACGTGACCGCCAAGCCCGAGGAGGACCCCGAGCGCATCCGTGCGCTTCTCCTGGAGCAGATCACCGCCCCGGTGCGCTGGGTGGAGATCCTAAGGGATATGGAAAAGAGGGGCCTCCGGCGCTTTTTGGAGTTTGGTAGCGGCGAGGTGCTCAAGGGCCTGGTGGCCCGCACCCTGAAGGAAGCCCAGGCCCTTTCCGTGGGAGACCCGGAGGGGATAAGAAAGGCCTTGGAGGTGGAGGATGCGTAAGGCACTGGTGACAGGGGCCAGCCGGGGCATCGGCCGGGCCATCGCCCTGAGGCTGGCCCAGGAAGGCTACGCCTTGGTGATCCACTACGGCCAGAACCGGGAGAAGGCGGAAGAGGTGGCGGAGGAGGCCAGGAGGCTGGGTAGCCCCCTGGTGGGGGTCTTGGGGGCCAACCTCCTGGAGGCGGAGGCCGCCACGGGTTTGGTCCACGCCGCGGCGGAGATCCTGGGCGGGCTGGACACCCTGGTGAACAACGCCGGCATCACCCGGGATACCCTCCTCATCCGTATGAAGGACGAGGACTGGGAGGCGGTCCTCGAGGCCAACCTCTCCGCGGTCTTCCGCACCACCCGCGAGGCCATCAAGCTCATGATGAAGGCCCGCTTCGGGCGCATCGTGAACATCACCAGCGTGGTGGGCATCCTGGGCAACCCCGGCCAGGCCAACTACGTGGCCTCCAAGGCGGGCCTCATCGGCTTCACCCGGGCGGTGGCCAAGGAGTACGCCGCCAGGGGGATCACGGTGAACGCGGTGGCCCCGGGGTTCATAGAAACGGAGATGACGGGAAAGCTTCCCAAAGAAGTCCAAGAGGCCTACCTGAAGAGCATCCCCGCAGGCCGCTTTGGCCGCCCGGAGGAGGTGGCGGAGGCCGTGGCCTTCTTGGTCTCCGAGGCCGCCGGGTACATCACCGGCCAGACCCTGTGCGTGGACGGGGGGCTCACCCCCCATTGAGGGGGCCAGGCCCGGGGCTAGACCCCGTGGTAAAATCCCCAAGGGAGGTTTTCATGACGGAGCAGGAAATCTTTGAAAAGGTCAAGGCGGTTATCGCGGAAAAGCTCTCGGTGGAACCGGAGAAGATCACCTTGGAAGCCCGCTTCATCGAGGACCTAGGTGCGGACAGCCTGGACACCGTGGAGCTCATCATGGGCCTCGAGGACGAGTTTGGCCTGGAGATCTCCGACGAGGAGGCGGAAAAGATCCGCACCGTTAAGGATGCGGTGGCCTTCATCCAGGCCAAGCTGGGCTAGGCTTTACCCCGCTCCACCTTGGTTTTCGCCAAGGTGGGGGCCCCGGTAAATCTCTAGGGAAGAGGGCACGGGTATTAAAGCCTCAAGGAGGGCGCATTCACGCGCCCTTTCTCCTTTCCCTGGCTCCTTTCGGTATACTACCCCCATGCGACGCGTGGTCATCACCGGCCTCGGCCCCCTCACCCCCATCGGCGTGGGGGCCGAAGCCTACCATAAAGCCCAGCTGGAAGGCCGTAGCGGGGTAGGCCCCATCACCCGCTTTGATGCCTCCACCTTGCCGGTGCGCATCGCCGCTGAGGTGGAGGTCAACCCAGAGGAGTACATAGACAAAAGGGAGCTTAGGCGCCTGGACCGCTTCGTCCAGTACGCCCTGATCGCCGCCGAGCTGGCCCTTAGGGATGCGGGCCTGGAAACAAGCACCCTAGACCCCGAGCGGGTGGGTACCCTGGTGGGCACGGGTATCGGGGGCATGGAGACCTGGGAGGCCCAGAGCAAGGTCTTCCTGGAGCGGGGGCCCAACCGAATCAGTCCCTTCTTCATCCCCATGATGATCGCCAACATGGCCTCCGCCCATATCGCCATGCGCTATGGCTTCATGGGACCGAGCTCCACCGCGGTCACCGCCTGCGCCACGGGCTCGGATGCCATCGGCAACGCCTTCCGCATGATCCAGCTTGGGGAGGCCGACATCGTGCTGGCCGGGGGTACGGAGGCCGCCATCACCCCCATGGCCATCGGGGCCTTCGCCGTGATGCGGGCCCTTTCCACCCGGAACGAGGAGCCCCCCAAGGCCAGCCGCCCTTTCACCTTGAGCCGGGATGGTTTTGTGATGGGCGAGGGGGCCGGGGTGGTGGTCCTGGAGGAGTACGAGCACGCCAAAAGGCGAGGGGCCAGGATCTACGCCGAGGTGGTAGGCTTTGGCCGGAGCGCCGACGCCCACCACATCACCGAGCCCCACCCTGAAGGGAAAGGAGCGGCCTTGGCCATGCGCCGCGCCCTCCAAGACGCCCAGGTAAACCCCGAGGCGGTGGGCTACATCAACGCCCACGGCACCTCCACCCCCGTGGGGGACCGGGCAGAGGTCCTAGCCATCAAGGAGGTTTTCGGGGAGCACGCCAAAAAGCTCATGGTCTCCAGCACCAAGAGCATGACCGGCCACCTCCTGGGGGCCGCGGGAGGGATTGAGGCCATTGCCACGGTGCAGGCCCTCTACCACGGGATCATCCCCCCCACCATCAACCTCGAGGACCCGGACCCCGAGCTGGACCTGGACTTCGTGCCTGAGCCCCGCGAGGCCAAGGTGGCGTACGCCCTTTCCAACTCCTTCGCCTTCGGCGGGCAGAACGCGGTGTTGCTCTTCAAACGGGTTTAAGCCATGCTCTATTCCCGGGCGCGGCTTTTGGAGCTGGAGGCAGAAAAGCTTGCTCCCTACGCCCAAAAGGCCAGGGACACCCGGGGGCGGACGCATCCGGAGCCTGAGTCCCCTTACCGCACCCCTTACCAGAAGGACCGGGACCGCATCCTGCACACCACCGCCTTCCGCCGCCTGGAGTACAAGACCCAGGTCTTCCCCAACTGGGCCGGGGACTATTACCGCACCCGCCTCACGCATACCCTGGAGGTTGTCCAGGTAGCTCGCTCCATCGCCCGAGCCCTTGGCCTCAACGAGGACCTAACTGAGGCCATCGCCCTCTCCCACGATCTGGGCCACCCCCCCTTTGGCCACACGGGGGAAAAGGTCCTAAACGAGCTGATGCAGGCCCACGGGGGGTTTGAGCACAACGCCCAAGCCCTTAGAATCCTCACCGAGCTAGAGGTCCGCTACCCGAGTTTTAAGGGCCTTAACCTCACCTACGAGGTACTGGAGGGGATCGCCACCCACGAGGCCGCCTACGACCCCGGCTTCAAGGCCGAGTATGAGGGGAAGGGTACCCTCGAGGCCCAGGTGGTGGACCTCTCCGACGCCATCGCCTACGCCGCCCACGACCTGGACGACGGCCTCCGTAGCGGCCTCCTCCGCCCCGAGGAGCTTGCCGAGGTCCCCTTTCTGCAGGAGCTGGCCCAGGAAGAGGGCCTGGACCTCTCCAGGCTCACCGAGCTTTCCCGCCGCATCCTGGTGCGCCAGCTTCTGGGCTTCCTCATCACCGCCACCATCGAGGCCACCCACGAGGAGGTGGAAAAGGCCGGGATAAGAAGCGCCGAGGAGGTGCGCCGTTACCCCAAGCGCCTGGCCACCCTCACCCCGGAGGCCGAGAGGGCCCACCAGGAGCTAAAGGCCTTTCTCAAGGAGCGCTTCTACCGCCATCCCGAGGTCTTGAGGGAAAGGCGCAAGGCGGAAATAGTTCTAGAACAGCTCTTCCACACCTATACCCGCTACCCGGAAATCCTGCCCAAAGAGGTCCAGGCCCGGATCCCCAAAGGGGGCTTGGAACGGGCAGTCTGCGACTACATCGCCGGCATGACGGACCGGTACGCCCTCGAGGCCTACCGAAAGCTCTTTCCCTGAGGGCCCTAAGCGCTAGAATGGGTGGGTGAAAACCCTGGACTGGAATACCCGTTTTGGCGAGCGGGCAAGGCGCATCCAGGCCTCCACCATCCGCGAGCTTCTCAAACTCACCCAGCGCCCCGGCATCCTGAGCTTTGCCGGGGGGCTTCCTGCCCCTGAGCTTTTCCCGAAGGAGGAGGCGGCAGAAAAGGCAGCGGAAATCCTCAGGGAAAAGGGCGAGGTGGCCCTGCAGTATGGCCCCACGGAGGGCTACACCCCCTTAAGGGCCTGGGTGGCGGACTGGCTTGGGGTAAGCCTCGAGGAGGTCCTGATCACCACGGGAAGCCAGCAGGCCCTGGACCTCTTGGGTAAGGTCTTCCTGGACGAGGGAAGCCCCGTGCTGGTGGAGGCCCCCAGCTACATGGGGGCCATCCAGGCCTTCCGGGCCTATGGTCCCCGCTTCCTCACGGTACCCGCAGGCGAGGAAGGCCCGGACCTGGAGGCTCTGGCCGAGGTCCTAGCGCAGGAGGAACCCCGCTTTCTCTACCTCATCCCCTCCTTCCAAAACCCCTCCGGGGGCCTTATGCCCCTGGAAGCCCGCAAGCGCCTTTTGGAACTGGCCATGGAAAAGGGCCTCATCCTGGTGGAGGACGACGCCTACCGGGAGCTTTACTTCGGAGAAACCCGCCTGCCTAGCCTCTTTGAGCTTTCCCGGGAGGCGGGCTACCCCGGGGTCATTTACCTCAGCAGCTTCTCCAAGGTGCTGGCCCCGGGCCTTCGGGTGGCCTTTGTCCTAGCCCAACCGGAGGTCATCCTCAAACTGACCCAGGCCAAGCAGGGGGTGGACCTGCACACCCCGGTCCTCAACCAGATCCTGGTGCACGAGCTGGTGAAGGAGGGCTTCCCCGAGCGCTTGGCAAGGATCCGCGCCACCTATAGGGCCAAGGCCCAGGCCATGCTGGAGGCCCTGGGGAAGGAGATGCCCAAAGGAGTGGCCTACACCCGGCCCCAGGGGGGGATGTTCGTCTGGATGACCCTGCCCGAAGGCCTATCCGCCGAGGTTCTTTTCCAAAGGGCCATAGAAGAAAACGTGGCCTTCGTACCTGGCGGACCCTTCTTTGCCAACGGGGGCGGGGAGAATACCTTAAGGCTTTCCTACGCCTCGGTGAACCAGGAGAACATCGTCAAGGGAATAAAGCGCTTAGCGGCGGCTGTCAAAGACTTGCTGCTATACAACGTTAGCTAAAGCAAACCATTAAAACCCCACTCCCTTCCACAAGCCATGGTCTGAAAACCCTTATGAGGACTGATAAAAGCCTTGCTACCTTGCTAAAAATAACAAAGGCTCCCTGCTGCGGAGAGCATCCACCAAAGCATCCAAAAACTCTTCTCCCTCCTTAGCTGCCTTTATAGGATCCTGTAAGGCGGGTTGCCTCCGAGTGTCAACCTCCACCAACCAATACCTTTCTATCAGGCCCTGAGCCCACAGGGGCGGTTCTCTTCTGGAAAGCGCCTTGAGGCCATCTTTAAATTGGTCAAAGGCAGAAGGCCCCAGCCTATGGGATCGGCTCCTGTTAGTAGGGGCACCAAAATCCACAATCACCGTGTACCCTATTACCACCTCGGGAAACAGCATCTGCACAGAAGATACTTCACCGACAAGATCATCCAGCCGATTTGGCCACGAACCCGATGGATTAGCTAAAATGGACTTAAAGGAAATCAATAGCCGTGGTTTTTTGCGAGCCCCTTCTTCTCCTGGGTATATTAACCCCAAGTCCCACCTTTTCTCTCTCGCTAGACCCGGTACTCTTGCTTCCTTCTGCAAAAATGGCCAAAGGTGGGATGGCAAGCGTTCCCTTAACCTTTTCCAGGTGTAATCCACCATTGGGCTCTGTCGCCCGCTGCTGGTGGAGGGTAGCGCAACCACAGCTCGTAATGCGTCCTCAAGATCACGAGCTAAAGCGCTAAACTCCACCCGCCACCACCTCCAATGCGAGAGCATGGCCTGCCCCCTCGCGCGCAAAACGTTCTTGGGCAAGTTGAGCGTATCTCGGCACCAACTCTATGCCAACCGAACGCCTGCCATGGCGAGCGGCAGCAAGAAGGGTCGTTCCCGTGCCGGCAAAGGGGTCCAGAACCGTGTCCCCCGTAAAACTAAACATGCGTACGAGCCTTTCGGCTAGCTCCAGCGGAAAGGGGGCTGGGTGGGCTTTAGTGTTCCACCCAGGAATATCATCCCATATTTGTCGGAACCATTTGTGGAACAGATCCTTGGGGATGCGGCTCTTTTCCCGCTGTTCTGGGGTGGGTTTGCGGTAGCCCCCAGGCTTTCGCTGCATCAGGATGTATTCCACCTCGGTCTTGATGATGGCCCCGGGTTCAAAGGGCTTACCTAGGAAAAACCCGGGGCGATTGGCCTCGAGGGTAGCGTTCGTACGCTTGTGCCACAGGATAGGGTTCAGATTGTCAAAGCCTAACTTACGGCAACGCACCTGTATATCCGCGTGGAGGGGGAAGACCACATGTCTGCCAAAGCGCTTCCGGGAAACGGCCACATCACCCACCACGATGATCAGCCGCCCACCGGGCACCAAAACCCGGAAGATCTCCCTCCAAACGCCATCTAACTGGTCCAAGAAGGCCTCGTAATCCTCCACGTGTCCGAGCTGACCCGGAATATCCTCGTAACGTTTCAAGGTCCAGTAAGGAGGAGAAGTCAGGACCAAGTGCACTGAGGCATCGGGAAAGGAGCGAAGCACCTGTCGCGCATCGCCTATAAAGAGGCGATGGTAGCCGAGAAAAGCCGGGCTATGTTCCAACGGCTCTTGTAAAACCGCCGGTTTCCTTTCATTACCCGGCTCGGAAACTTCTATTTCGCTTACTCCTTTAGGCATACCTTCATCCCCGTCACAACACAGGTGGTCTCTTTTGGCTTCAGTATAATGCCTGCAAAACTTCTTCCGGCCACCTCCCCCCCACCCCCTCCCAGGCCTGGACCATATCGGCGGGCACCGGGGCCTGGAACTCCAGGATGCGGCCGGTGCGAGGGTGGGGGAAGCGGAGCTCATAGGCGTGGAGGGCCTGGCGCGGGATGTGGAGGCTTACCCGCCCGTAGACCGCATCCCCCAGGATAGGGGCCTTCAAATGCTTCAGGTGGACGCGGATCTGGTGGGTGCGCCCCGTGTGGGGCCGGGCCTCCACCAGGGCCAAAGCCCCCGCCGTGGCCAGGATGCGGAACTCGGTCTCCGCATACCGAGGCGCAATCCCCCCGACATGCATCTTGTACCGCTCCACGGGATGGCGGCCGATGGGGGCGATGAGGGTCCCTTCCGGGGGATGCCCTTCGGTGATGGCCAGGTAGCGCTTCATCACCAACCGATCGCGGAAAGCCTTGGCCAGGGCCTCGTGGGCCCCTGGGTGCTTAGCCACCACCAAGACCCCGCTGGTGTCCTTGTCCAAGCGGTGGACAATGCCCGGGCGAACCAGCTCGGGGCGGGATGCCTCGGCCTCCTCGAGGGGGAAATGCCGGGCCAAAAGGGCGTTCACCACGGTGCCCGTGTAAACCCCAGGGGCCGGGTGGGTGAGAAGACCTGCGGGCTTGTTGAGGACCAGGAGGTCCTCGTCCTCATAGAGCACGGGGAGGGGAAGGTCCTCCGGAAGCACGAAGGGCTTTTCCTCCTCGGGGAACACCTGGACCTCCTCCCCCTTAAGGCGGTAGGAGGCCTTCGCCACCACCTTCTCCCCCACCTGGACCCGGCCCTGGGCGATCCACTCCTGGGCCCGGCTGCGGCTCACCCCACAGGCCTCGGCCACCGCCTGGTCCAGGCGTATCCCATCCGCACGGAAACGCACCACTTATCCCATGATAGCGGCTTGACGCCCTGCCTGCCCTAAGGACCCGCCGACCCTGGCCCTGGAGCCTTTTCCTGTCAAGGGGTCATGCTGATGCTGCTAACCCAGCTACATGAACCGCTTCCGCCTCTTGTAGGCCTTCACCTCCTTGAAGCTTTTCCGCCCACCCCCCTTGGCCACCCCCAGGTAGAACTCCTGCACGTCGGGGTTTTCCAGCAAGTATTCCCGGTCCCCTTCCAGCACGATCCGGCCCGTTTCCATGATGTAGCCGTAGTGGGCGATGGAAAGGGCCACCCGGGCGTTCTGCTCCACCACCAAGACCGTGACCCCTTCCTCCGCATTCACCCGGGCCACGATGTCAAAGATCTCCCGCACCAAAAGGGGAGCCAGGCCCAAGGAAGGCTCGTCCAGGAGGAGGAGGCGCGGTCTGGCCAGGAGCGCCCTACCGATGGCGATCATCTGCTGCTCCCCCCCTGAGCAGTACCCAGCCAAGCGGTTGCGGAGGTCCGCCAGGCGGGGGAAGTAGTGGTAGATGCGCTCCAGTTCCTCCTTTAGGCGCACGGCCCTTCGGGTCAGGGTGCCCACCCAGAGGTTTTCCTCCACCGTGAGGTGCTTAAAGACCCGGCGGCCCTCCAGCACCTGCACGATCCCCATCCGCACGATCTCCTCGGGGGGGCGGTTATGGATGGGCTTCCCCTGGTAGAGGATCTCCCCCCTCACCACCTCCCCATCCTCGGGGATGAGGAGGCCGGAGATGGCCCTCAAGGTGGTGGTCTTCCCCGCCCCGTTGGGGCCTAAGAGGGCGGTGATGCGCCCTTCGGGCACCTTTAGGGAGACACCGCGGAGCACCTGGATGATGTCGTGGTAGACCACCTCGATGTTGTTGACCAAAAGGAGGATGGGGCCTAAGTCTTCGGGGCGTGTGGGGTTCAGGCTCATGGCGAAAGGAATGCCCGGGGGTTGCCCCCCGGGCCTACCGGACTACTTGCCGTAGTGCACCTTGCGGAAGAGGGCCGAGGTGAAGGGCTCGGTGATGGGGACAAAGCGGCCGCCCTTGGCCTCGAGGATCCTCAAGCCCTCCGCCCCGGTGCGCTCCGTCTTGGTGAAGTCAATCTCAATGCCCTGCTTGGTGGAAACGGCAAAGCTCGGCTTAAAGGCGTTGGGGCCGTTCATGCCTATGAGGGCCTGGTAGACGGTATCCCCGGTGATGCGCTTGAACCTTTCCTGGGCCCGGCGCATGGCCTCTACCGCGATGGCCGTGGCCAGCATACCGTTGGTGTAGTTCACGCTCTCCACTATGGCTTGAGGACGCTTGTATTTCTCTCCCAACTCCTTCTGCAGGCGGATACCCGGGGCATCTTCGTGGAACATGTAGAAGCTGGTGACCCACAAGAACCCTTCCGCCGCATCCCCCGCCAGGTTGATGAGGTCAGGGCCGCCCGTGTAGTGGGCCCCAAGCTGCTTGATCTTCTTGTCCAGCCCCAGGCGCTTGGCATCCTTAAGGATGTTGGCCACCGGCCCGGCCACATTCTGGTGCACGATGAACTCCACCCCTGCCGCCTCAAAGCGCTTGAGGAGGGCGGTGTTGTCCAGGTTCCCCGCCCCCACCTCCTGCACGTCCACGATCTGCAGGCCAAGCTGGGCCGCCGCCTTGCGGGCATCGGCCACCGGGGCCCGGCCAAAGGGCGAGGGGTGAACCACTAGGGCCACCTTGGCCCCCTTCTTCTGCTTGGCGATGTACTCCAAAAGGGCCACCACCTGCTCGGAGTAGGTGGTGGTGGGGATGAAGAAGTACTCGTTGTTGGGGGGGTCAATGAGCTCCACGTGCATGGAGGCGGGAATGGTGGGCACCTTCACCTCTTGGATCAGGGACTTGAGCTGCAGGTTGGCCCCGGTGGCGTAGGAAAGGAAAACCGGAATCCTGAACCGGTCCAAAGCCTCCTCAAAGAAGCGCTGGGTATTGGCGTTGTTGTACTGGTCGTCCCGCACCAGGCAGTTCAGCACCACCCCGGGGATGAGCTTTCTTTCATTGGCATACTTGCAGTAATCTTCCACCCCTGCCGCGTAAGGAGCCCCCGCATCCGAGGTGGGACCGGTGATGGCCCCCGACCACAGGATGGTGACCTGCTGCTGGCCTAAGGCCAGCCCCGCCATCGCTAAAAGACCGAACCAGAGTTTTCGCATCCGCCTCACCTCCCATTCGCCAACCCCACAAGGGGGGGTTGCCTAGTATTTAAAGGGCCAGGTGCGGAAGTAGCTTCGCACCAGGCGCCACCAGTTGTAAAGCCCCCGAGGCTCAAACATGAGGAAAAGCACGATGATAAGGCCGAAGGCCAAGGGCCTGAGGGCGCTGGCCACGTCCACCCCCGCCACGCTGAACCCCAGGGCCTTGATCAGGTTGGAAAGGGCTTCCATGTTGACATCCAAGAGCTCCAAGAAAGCCGGGCCCAAAAAGCTCCCCACCAGGGTTCCCAACCCTCCCACGATGGCCATGGCCAGGAGCTTGATGGAAACGGCAAAGGTGTAGTCCTCTATGACCACGGCCCGGGCCAGGTAGGCGTAGAGCACCCCCGCCACCCCGGCGTAAAAGGCCCCCAGGGCAAAGGCGAAGAGCTTGGTGCGGCCCGGGTCCATGCCCATGGCGTCCGCGGCCCGGTCGTTATCCCGCACCGCCACCAAAGCCCTCCCGTAGCGGGTGCGAAGCAGGTTGCGGAAGAAAAAGGCCAAAACCACCAAAGTGGTCAAGGCAACGTAGTACCAGAAGTGAAAATGGTTGCGGAAACCGGCCTCGTAGCCCAAGAAGCTGGCCCGGGGCATGTCCATGGCCCCGCCCTGCTTCAGAAGGGGCAGGTGCCCCACGGCCCACTCAAAGACCACCTGGAAGGCCAGGGTGGCCAAGGCCAGGTAGAGGTGCTTGACCCTTAGGCTGGGGATCCCCACCAGGAAGCCGAAGAAGGCCGCCACCAGACCCCCTAGGGGAACCACCAACCAAAAGGGAAGCCCCTGGGGGGCCAGAAGCGCCGCCGTGTAGGCCCCCACCCCCATGAAGGCCGCCTGGCCGATGTTGATGAGACCGGCATAGCCCGTGGTGATGTTAAGCCCCAAGACCGCGATGCTGTACACCAGGATCAGGTCCAGGATGAAGACCTGGGTTCGGGAGAGGAACTGGGGGAGAACCAGGAGAAAACCCAGGAAGAGCAGCAAGGAGACCAGCTCCCGGTGGGTGGCGAAGATGCTGGTGTCCTGCCGGTAAGAGGTGCGGTAGTTTCCGGTCTGGGCCCAAGGGTTTCTCATACGCGCTCGATCTCCTCCGTGCCGAAAAGGCCATGGGGCTTAAACCAAAGGACCAAAAGGAGCACCAGGAAGGGGAAGACGTCCCGGGTACCCCCGCCCGGGACATAGGGGTCCAGAAACCCCGCCGCCAGGTTCTCTAACACCCCTATCAGAATCCCCGCCACCACCGCCCCCGGGATGGAGTCCAGCCCCCCCAGGATCACCACCGGGAAAACCCGCAGGCCGATGTGCACCAAGGCGTCCAGGTTGAGGCCGGAGATGGTCCCCACCACCAGGCCCGCGGCCGCCGCTGTAAGCCCCGCCGCCGCCCAGGCCAGGGCGAAGACCCTTTCCACGGAAACCCCCAGGCTCATGGCCGCCATCTGGTCATCGGCCACGCTGCGCATGGCCACCCCCAGGGTGGAACGCTGGAAGAACCAGGTAAAGGCCAGGAGAAAGAGCAGGGTGAAGCCCACGGCCAAAAGCTGGGCATACGAGATCTGAACCCCTAAAAGGGTAAGCCCCCCAGCGGGTAGGAAACTGGGATAGCTAAAGTTTCCCGCCCCATAAGGGGTGAGGTGAATCAGGCCGTCCAGCAAGGAGGCCAGGCCGATGGTGGCCATGATGACCGCAATGATGGGCTGGCCCACCATGCGTTTCAGGAAAACCCGCTCCACGCCAAAACCCAGGAGGGCGGTGAGGCCTAAGGCCAGGGCGGCGGCCAACAGGAAAGGAGCCCCCAAGGACACCATGGCCCAGTAGGCCAGAAAGGCCCCGATGGCGATGAACTGGCCTTGGGCAAAGTTCACCACCCGACTGGCCTTGTAGATGAGGACGAAGCCCAAGGCCGCCAGGGCGTAGACCAAGCCCAGCACAATCCCGGAAAAGAGAAGTTGCAAGAAAAAGCTCACACCACCACCTCCTCCCGCAGGTGCAAAACCGGCACCCGGGCCCGCACCCGCTGGACGGTCCCGTCCTGGTAGCGGTATTCCGCCTCCACCTCCACCGCCTCGAGGGGGGAGTACAAGGCCTCCACCAAGGGGGCGTACCTCTTGGCGATGAGGCCCCGGCGCACCTTGCCCGTGCGGGTCAGCTCCTCGTCGTCGGCGTCCAAGAGCTTATAGAGCAGGACAAAACGGCGGATTTTGAGGTCCTCGGGCAACTCCCGATTCACCTTTTCCACCTCCTGGCGGATGAGCTCCGCCACCTCCGGCTTTAGGGAAAGGTCCAGATAGGTGGTGTAGGCCAGCCCCCGGTCCTCCGCCCACTTGCCCACCGTCTGGGGATCAATGTTGATGAAGGCCGCCAGGTAGGGCTTGCGGTCGCCGAAGACCACCGCCTCCTTGATGTAGGGGGAGAACTTCAGCTTGTTCTCCACGAACTGGGGGCTGAAGACCGTGCCCCTTTCCGTGCGCATGACGTCGGAAAGCCGGTCAATCACCACCAGGTGCCCATCCTCGGTGAGGTAGCCGGCATCCCCCGTGTGCAGCCAGCCGTCCCGGAAGGTCTCCTCCGTGGCCTCGGGGCGTTCCCAGTACCCGGCACAGACGGCATCGGAGCGGCAGAGGATCTCCCCCTCCTCGCTGATGTGCAGCTCGGTTCCGGGGATGGGTAGGCCCACGGTGTCATGGCGCACGTCCCCATCCCGGTGGACGAAGGCAATGCCGATGATCTCCGTCTGGCCGTAGATCTGCTTCAGGTTAACCCCGATGGCGTGGAAGAAGCGGAAGACATCGGGGCCCAAGGCGGCACCCCCGGTATAGGCCCGCCTCAGGCGCAAGAAACCCAACTGGTCCCTTAAGGGCTTAAAGAGCACCTGGTCCGCCACCCAGTAGGCCAGGCGAAGCCCCAGGGGCATGGGTTTCCCCCGCATGCGGTACTCCGCCGCCCGGTAGCCGATCTTAAGGAGTTTCTCGTAGACGAAACGGTTGAAGGCGTAGCTCTCCGACATGCGGACCCAGATGTTGCTCTGGATGGCCTCCCAGACCCTGGGCGGGCTGAACATCACGTGGGGGCCGATCTCCTTAAGGTCCTGCATGGCGGTTTCCACCGCCTCCGGGAAGTTGACGGCAAAGCCCCCGGTGAGGGCCATGGCCACCGACATCATCTGCTCCCCGATCCAGGCCAAGGGCAGGAAGGAGAGGTAGTCGTCCGTGGGCAAAAGGGGATCCACCTCCTGCAGGGCCACCCCCATGTGGATGAGGTTGCGGTGGCGGAGCATAGCCGCCTTGGGCCTTCCCGTGGTGCCGGAGGTGGAGGAAAGGTGGCAGACCTCCTCGGGGCTGGCCTCGAGGAGCAACTTCTCCACCGCATCCGGATACCTCCTCCGGTGTTCCCGGCCCCGCTCCAACACCTCCTCAAAGGAAAGGAGCCAGGGGTCCCGGTAACCCCGCATGCCCTTGGGGTCCTCGTAGATCACGTGGCGGACCTTGGGGATTTCGCTGCGGATCTCGTAGAGCTTGTCCACCTGCTCCTGGTCCTCGGCGAGCACGAAGCTGGCCCCGGTGTAGTCCAGCATGTAGGCGATCTCGGGGGGAAGGCTACTTTGGTAGACCCCCACGCTGATCCCCCTCACCGCCTGGGCCCCAAGCTCCGCATAGAGCCACTCCGGGATGTTGTCGGCGATGATGGCCAGCCTCTCTCCGGGTTGGAACCCCAGGTCAAGAAGGCCGTGGGCGAAGAGAAGAACCTGTTCATAATACTCGGAATAGGTGATCTCATTCCAGATACCGTAGTCCTTTTCCCTCAAGGCCACCCGGTCCCCCTCCTCTTCCGCCCTCAGGCGCAGAAGCTGGGGCAGGGTGTAGCGCTTCATCTCGTAGGAGGACCTCAGGGCCTTCATGCTCCCACCCCCAGGTAGGCCTCCTGCACCCGGGGATTCCTGGCCACCTCCTCCGGGGCCCCCTCGGCGATCACCTGGCCGAAGTCCAGCACATAGACCCGGTCGGAGATGTCCATGACCACGCCCAAGTCGTGCTCAATGAGGATTACCGTGGTGCCTTGAGCCCGGATCTCCAGGATGAAGCGCACCATGTCCTCCTTTTCCTCCAGGGTCATCCCCGCCATGGGCTCGTCCAGAAGGAGGAGCTTGGGGGAAAGGGAAAGGGCCCGGGCCACCTCCACCCGCTTCCTGACCCCATAGGGGAGATTCCCCACCAGGGCCTTGCGGTAAGGCTCCAGCTCCATGAAGTCAATGACCTCCTCCACCACCCGGCGGTTTTCCACCTCCTTGGCCAGGGCCCTCCCATAAAAGGCCCCGGCCTCCAGCAAGTTGTAGCCCAGGTAGGTGTGCCGGGCCAGCATGAGGTTTTCCAACACGGTAAGGCCAGAGAAGAGCTCAATGTTTTGGAAAGCCCGGGCGATGCCCTTCCGGGTGACCTCGTGGGGGCTTGAGCGGGTGATCTCCTGTCCCTCAAAGAGGATCCGTCCTCGCTGGGGGTGGTAAAACCCCGAGATGCAGTTTAGGAGGCTGGTCTTCCCCGCCCCGTTGGGGCCGATGACGGAAACCAGCTCCCCCTTCTCCACCGCCAAGGAAACCGAGGCAAGGGCGGCCACGCCGCCGAAGGTTAGGGTGACGTTTTCCACCTCAAGCTGGGCCACGGAGGTCCTCCCTAACAACCGTTTGGGGGGAAGTATAAAGGGAACCCAGGTCTATGTCAACGTTCTCTTGCCCGGGTGTAAAAAACCGTTAGGCCTAGTATAGCCCCTCTTATGCTACACTCTTTAGGGTATTGGGGGCCAAGGCCCCAAAGGAGGGCAATGGATGAAAAGGACCTGGCAACCCAACCGGAGGAAACGGGCCAAAACCCACGGCTTCCGGGCCCGCATGCGGACCCCAGGCGGCAGGAAGGTGTTGAAGCGGAGAAGGCAGAAGGGCCGCTGGCGCCTCACCCCAAGGGTGAACGCCTAAGGCCTGCCCCCCCAAAAGCGGGGGGCAAACTCCTCTCCCTAAAGGGCGATCGCGCCTTTCAGAGGCTCCGCCAAGGCCGTGCTGGGCGGGGTCGTTTTGTCAACGTCAAGTGGCTCCCCGCCGCCCAGCTACGGGTGGGGATCGTGGTGTCCAAGAAGGTGGGCAAGGCGGTGGTGCGCAACCGCATCAAGCGCCGCCTGAGGGAGATCCTCCGCCGCCTCCACCTCCCCAAGGCCCACCTCCTGGTGATCGCCAGCCCCGAGGCCCGGGAGGCCACCTATGCTGAACTCTTCCAGGACCTCACCCGCGCCCTCAAGAAGAGCGGGCTGATACAATAGGCGGCGTGCGCGGCGTACTGATCCTTTTGGTTAAGGCCTACCGCAGGTTCATCTCCCCCCTCAAACCCAGGACCTGCCGCTTCCACCCCACCTGTTCCGCCTATGCCCTCGAGGCCCTGGAGCGCCATGGCGCCTTATGGGGTAGCTACCTGGCCGCCAGGCGCATCCTGAAGTGCCATCCTCTGCACCCTGGGGGGCTGGACCCGGTACCCTTGGTCTTCCCACCCAGGAGTACCGTCAAGACCCAGAAGGAGGCAAGATGAAAAGGCTTTTACCCCTCCTTTTCCTGCTCGGCCTAAGCGCGATGGCCCTCGAGGCGGGCTTCAAGGACCAGGACGTAAACGGGGACGGGGTGCCGGAAAAGGTGGCCGTCACCAACCTCATGGACCTGGCCTTTGACCAAAAGGGCCAGGTGGTGGGCTGGTACGTGAAGACCTACAAGGGCACGGCCTTCAACGACTACACCCGGGCCCCTAACCTCTCCGCCAATGGCCCCGTGGTAGCCCCCATCGGCTTCACCCCGGAAAGGACGGAGTTTTTGGTGCAGGATGGCCGCCTCCTGGCCCGTTTCCAAGGCGCAGAGGGCACCCTCACCTACCGCATAGAAAAGGGCCGCTACACCGTCCAGATTACCGCCGACTTCCCCCTCACCCTAAGGCTTTCTGCCCAAGGAAGCCCCAAGGTGTTCCTGGAGGGCCAAAAGGAACCTACCCCAAGCGGGGAAGGTCCCATGGCCTACCTAGCCTGGCAGACCAAGCCCAAGGCGGGGTACGCCCTGGTGGCCTTTGCCGAGAAACCCTTGGCGGGGAAACTGGTGGGCAAGGAGGGGACCCTCACCCTCGCTCCCGGGGAAACCCTGAGGCTTTACGGGGGGCAGAACGAGCTGGTCCGCTTCCACGTGGAAGGCCTTCTTCCCCTCCCTGGCCTCTTCGCCCCCAACATCTGGGGGCAGCTCTCCTTGGGCCTCCTCTGGCTCATGGAGGTGGCCTTCCGCTATACGGGTAGCTGGGGCCTGGCCATCCTCTTCCTGACCCTGGTGGTGCGCCTCCTCCTTTGGCCCCTCATGCACCAGCAGTTCAAGAGCATGGCGGAGATGCAACGCCTCCAGCCCCTCATCCAGAAGATCAACGAGAAGTACAAGGACGACCCCAACAAGCGGGCGGAGGCCACCATGAAGCTCTACCAGGAGCACAAGGTGAACCCCGCCGCCGGCTGCCTACCCCTTTTCATCCAGATGCCCATCCTCTTCATCCTCTGGAAGGTCATCGCCAACTACGAGTTCGGCCAAGGCCTCCTCTGGATCCCCGATCTGGCCCTCCCCGACCCCTTCTACATCCTCCCCGCCCTCTACGTGGCCTCCACCTTCCTCTCCACCTGGCTTTCCGCCCACGGAAATAAGGACCTGATCCGGCAAAGCCTCTTCATGAACCTGATCTTCATCTTCCTGGTCCTGCAGTTCCCCTCGGGGGTGACCCTCTACTGGGTCCTTTCCAACCTGATCGGCTTGGTGCAGCAGTGGCTCATCAACAAGAGCCTTAAGCCCCTGGCGGCGTAAACTGAGGGCATGGACGAGAAGAAAAAGAGCATTGACGACCTCCTCTCCGACCTGGGGGTATTGGAGGAAGCCCCGGTGGAGGTGGAGTTAAAAGAGGCGGGAAAGGAGCCTGCAGAAAAAGGGCCCAAGGAGGTGCTGGAAAACTTCCTGGTGGGGCTTCTCCTGCGGCTGGACCCCGCCCATTACGTGGAGGTCCGCCAGGAGGGCAACGTCCTCAAGGCCGAGGTCAAGGGCGGGGACCTGGGGCGCTTCATCGGCAAGGAGGGGCGCACCCTGAAGGCGGTGGAGTACCTGGCCGGGGTGGTGCTGGCCAAGCATTTCGGCGGGGCCTACCGGGTGGTCCTGGACGCCGCCGGCTACCGCAAGCGCCAGGAGGAAAAGATCCGCAAGATCGCCGAGGAGGCGGCCCTTACCGTGGCCATGACCCAGGAGCCCTTGCACCTTCCCCCCATGCGCCCCTCCGAGCGCCGCATCGTGCACATGCTCCTCAAAAACCACCCCCAGGTGACCACGGAAAGCCAAGGGGAGGGGGAGGAGCGGCACGTGGTGGTCTACCCCCGTGGTCAGGCTCCTGCGAGAACTCCAGGAGAGGCTTAGGACCGCAGGGCTTCCCGAAGGGGAGGCCCTGGACCTTTTGGCCTTGGCCTCGGGCCTTTCCCGCAAGGAGCTTCTCCTCCATCTCTCCCAAGCCCCACCCCCAGGTACGGAAGAAAAAGCCCTGACCCTCTTGGAAAGGCGCCTTGCGGGCTATCCCCTGCAGTACCTTCTAGGGGAGGTGGAGTTTTTTGGCCTGCCCCTCAAGGTGGCCGAAGGGGTCCTCATCCCCCGCCCGGAAACGGAAGGCCTGGTGGAGCTGGCCCTAAGCCTCCCCTTGCCCCATGCCCCCCGCATCCTGGACGTGGGCACGGGTACCGGGGCCATCGCCCTGGCCCTAAAAAAACACCTTCCGGAGGCCCAGGTGTGGGCCACGGACACCGATCCCGAGGCCCTGGCCTTAGCCCGGGAGAACGCCCACAGGCTGGGCCTGCAGGTGGCCTTCCTCCAGGCTCCCCTCACCGGCGGGTTGAAGGATCTGGACCTCCTTGTCTCCAACCCCCCCTACCTGCCCGAGGCCTACCGGGCCCAAGCTCCCCGGGAACTGGCCTGGGAAAGCCCCTGGGCCCTCTATGCGGGAAGGCAAGGGCTGGATGTGGCCCAGCCCCTGGCCCAGGAGGCCTGGCAAGCCCTCAAGCCGGGCGGGTTTCTCCTCCTGGAACTGGCCCCGGAAAACGTCCACCTCCTGGCTGAGGAACTTAAGGCCAGGGGATGGATAGATGTGGAGGTGCTACGGGACCTGGCGGGTCGGGACCGGTACCTCCGGGCCCGGCGGCCCGCCTAGGAGCTGGAAGGAAAGCAGAGGCTTTTCCGTGGTCCACGCCTCCTTGGCGGCCACCACCCCCACCCGCACCACTCCCCTCCTTCCCTGAAGGAGGTTAAGCCCCCGGGCCAGCTCCTCCGGTGAGGGAAAGGTGGCGTACTCTGGGGGAAAACCCGCCTCCAAAAGCCTTTTCCTCATGGCCTCCCCCAGGGCCTCCAGGACCTCCTGATCCCGGGCCGGGGTGGATAGGCGGAAGGTGCGGGCCGCCAGCACCTCCCCCTGGGCAAAGGCCCGCCGCTCCGGATAGAAGCGCACCCGCACTAGAAGCCTCCCCTCCTGGTACCCAGCTCCCTCCAGCACCGCCAGGCCTGGGCCCGTGGCCTCTCCCAAAAGCTCTACGCCCCGGAAACCCTGTAGCCGGGCCCGCCGCTCCGCCACCCGCTCCAGGGCCTCCCTCCCCTCCTCCGCCCCCAGGCGCACCTCCCCCAGGTAGAGGCCTTGGCTCAGGCGGACGAGGCTTTGGGAAAGCTGGCCCCGTTCTCCCTGAAGCACCTCGGCCTGCACCAGAAGGCTCCGCACCCTTTCCTCCGTCTTTAGAAGTTCCTCCCTGGCCCTGGCGAGCCTGCCCCTCAAGGCCTCGACCTCTTGCGCCAGGGCTTGGCGCTCCCGTCGGGTTTCCTCCAAGCGGGCGAGGGCCTGAAGCACATCCCCCTGCAGACGCCTCTTTTCCTCGGTGAAACGGGCTTTTTCCGCCTCCGCCCGCTTGGCCGCCTCCTGGAGGACGGTCAAGCGCTGCTCCAAGGCTTTGAGTTCCCGAGCCTTCTCCGTAAGCTCCGCTGTCTTCTTGGCCAACTCTTGGTTTCTTTCCTCCAGAAGCTGGGCCAGGGCCTGGCGCTCCGCCTGTAGGGCCGCCCGCTCCTTAAGGAGGGTTTCCCTTTCCCCCTCCAGGGCCTTGACCTGGGAGGCCAGGGCCTTGGCCTCCTCCTCCAGGCGGCTCCTCACAACTCCCGCCTGCTCCAGGGCCTGGAGCAGGGTTCTCCTTTCCTCCCTCAGGGCGTTGAGTTCCGCCAAGGCCCTGCTGGCCTCGGCCTCCATGGCCGCCTTGGCCTCCAAAAGGACCTGCTGCTCCCTTCTTAGCTGGTCCCGCTCGGCCCGGATGGCCTGGGCCTCGAGGATCACCTCCCTAGCCTCCCGGAACACCAGGAGAAACCCCAGGTAGCTGAATAGGGCGATCCCCACCCCCGTGAGGACCGCCACCAGGGTGGCCGTCTGCCGGGGCCTGAGGCCAAAAAGGCGGTAGTGGCGCTTCCCCGCCCACTTGGCCACCCTGTCCCCCAGGTAGGCCACAAGGGCGGCCAGGAAAAGGATCAGAAAGAGAAGGGCCCAGAAGGTCATGGCCTAAAGCTCGTAGTCTTCCCCCAGGTAGTGCCTCCGTACCCCCTGGTCCCGGGCAAAGGTCTCGGGGTCGCCGTGGAAGAGGATCTCCCCATCGTACATCACGTAAACCCGGTCGGTGATGGCCAGGGTCTCCCGCACCGCGTGGTCGGTGATGAAGACCCCCACCCCCCGCCTCTCCCGAAGTTCGGCAATGACCTTTTGGATCTCCTTCACGTTTTTCGGGTCCACCCCGGTGAAGGGTTCGTCCAGAAGGATGAAGTCTGGGTCAGTACAAAGGGCTCTGGCCATCTCCAGCCGCCTTCTTTCCCCCCCGGAAAGGGCGTAGGCCATCTGGTCCTTGAGGTGGTAGATGGAAAGCTCCTCCAAAAGGGCCTTGGCCTTCTCCAGCCGCTCCTTGCGGGAAAGGGGCTGGAACTCCAAAACGGCCAGGAGGTTTTCCAAAACGGTCATGCGCCGAAAGGCGGAAGGCTCCTGGGGGAGATACCCCAGGCCCAGCCGGGCCCGGCGGTACATGGGGAGGCGGCCCACCTCCTGCCCTTTCAGAAAAATGCTCCCCGCAGTAGGCCGGATAAACCCCACCACCATGTAGAAGGTGGTGGTCTTCCCCGCCCCGTTGGGGCCGAAGAGGGCCACGATCTCCCCCCGCTTGAGGCTTAGGTCCACCCCCCGCACCACCTCCCTGGGGCCGTAGCGCTTGCGCAACCCCTTGGCCAAAAGCTCCCCGTCCATTACCTCCCAGGGTAAGGCCCAACCTTTAGCCCTGGGTGAGATAATGGGCGAGGTATGGTGGTGACCCGCATCGCCCCAAGCCCCACGGGGGACCCCCATGTGGGGACAGCGTATATCGCCCTTTTCAACTACGTGTGGGCCAAGAAAAACCGGGGCCGTTTCCTGGTGCGCATAGAGGACACCGACCGCACCCGTTACGTCCCCGGAGCCGAGGAGCGCATCCTGGCTGCCCTTAAGTGGCTCGGCATCCCCTACGACGAAGGCCCCGACATCGGGGGACCCCACGGGCCCTATCGCCAGTCGGAAAGGCTCCCCCTTTACCGGGAACACGCCCAGGAGCTCCTAAGGCGGGGATGGGCTTACCGGGCCTTTGAAACCCCCGAGGAGTTGGAAAGGATCCGCAAGGAGAAGGGGGGCTACGACGGCCGCGCCCGCAATATCCCACCTGAGGAAGCGGAGGAACGGGCCAAAAGGGGCGAGCCCCACGTGATCCGCCTCAAGGTGCCCAGGCCCGGCACCACGGAGGTTAAAGACGAGCTTCGGGGGGTGGTGGTCTACGACAATGGGGAGATCCCCGATGTGGTCCTCCTCAAGTCCGACGGCTACCCCACCTACCACCTGGCCAACGTGGTGGACGACCACCTCATGGGGGTGACGGACGTGATCCGGGCGGAGGAGTGGCTGGTTTCCACCCCCATCCACGTCCTCCTCTACCAGGCCTTTGGCTGGGAAGTGCCCAAGTTCTACCACATGCCCCTCCTGAGAAACCCCGACAAGACCAAGATCAGCAAGCGGAAAAGCCACACCTCCTTGGAGTGGTACCGGGCTGAAGGGTTTTTGCCCGAGGCCCTACGCAACTACCTGGCCCTCATGGGCTTCTCCATGCCCGATGGGCGGGAGATCTTCACCCTGGAAGAGCTCATCCAGGCCTTCACTTGGGAGCGGGTTTCCCTGGGGGGTCCGGTCTTTGACCTGGAGAAGCTGCGCTGGCTCAACGGGAAGTACATCCGCGAGGTCCTCCCCCTGGAGGAGGTGGCGGAAAGGGTGAAACCCTTCCTGAGAGAAGCGGGGCTCTCTTGGCCGGACGAGGCCTATTTAAGGCGGGCGGTGGAGCTCATGCGTCCCCGGTTTGACACCTTGAAGGAACTTCCGGAAAAGGCCCGCTACCTCTTCTCCGAAGACTATCCCATGGGAGCGAAGGCCTTAGAGAAGCTGAAGGAAGGCCTCCCGGTCCTGAAGGAGGTGGAGCCTCTCCTAAGGGCCCAGGGGGACTGGAGCGAGGCCAGTTTGGATGCCCTTCTCCGGGGCTTGGCCCAGGAAAAAGGCCTCAAGCTTGGCCAGGTGGCCCAGCCCTTAAGGGCGGCCCTCACGGGAAGCCTAGAAACCCCGGGGCTTTTTGAGATCATGGCCCTATTGGGCAAGGAACGGGCCCTTTCCCGCCTGGAACGGGCCCTAAAACCACCCCACTCTGCCTGATGGCAGAGTGGGGGCCCCGGTGAGGTCCTTCGGTGGAGGAAATCCTGTAGAGGCCTAGGGAACAACTACGCAAAAAGGATATACTGGGGGGATGAAGCGGGCTTTTCTCCTCCTTGCCGCCCTCCTTGGCCTAGCCTACGCCCAAACGGCCATTCAGATGCGCTTCGGCTATGGGGAAGTTTTGGGCCTGACCTTTGGAGCCGGGCTGGAAAATCGCCTGAGGCAGAACCTCTCGGGCCGGCTTGCCGCCATGCTGGCCCCGGCACCCCCGGGGGTGGCCCTCGAGGCCGCCCTCCTCTTCAAGCCCGACCTGGGCCAGTACGACCCTACCCTGGCAGGCCTCCTTCCCTATTTCGGCGGGGGGCTTAGCGCGGTGGTGGGGCCAAGCCTTACCGCTGGGGTGAGCTTTACCGGGGGGTTGGAAGGGCTTCTGGACCCCTCCACGGGCCTTTTCCTGGAGGCCACCTACGTTTATGGCTTCGCCGACTTCCCCAAGGTCTGGCAGTTCGCCTTGGGGGTGAGCTTCCGCTAGGCCTAAAAACCGGCGCCAAAGGAATCCATGGGCTTTTTTGACCGACTAAAGGCCGGACTGGCCAAAACCCGGGAAACCCTCCTCAAGGCCATCCCCTGGGGGGGAAGTCCCGAAGAGGTCCTGGAGGAGCTGGAGATGGCCCTCCTGGCCGCCGATGTGGGCCTCGAGGCCACCGAAGAGCTCCTCGCCGAGGTGAAGGCCTCCGGGCGGAAGGACCTGAAGGAGGCGGTCAAGGAGAAGCTTGTGCAGATGCTGGAGCCGGACGAGCGCCGGGCCACCCTGAGGAAACTGGGCTTCCGCCCGCAAAACCTGAAGCCCGTGGAACCCCAAGGGCACGTGGTCCTCATGGTGGGGGTGAACGGGGTGGGCAAGACCACCACCATCGCCAAACTGGGCCGCTACTACCGAAACCTGGGCAAGAAGGTCATGTTCTGCGCTGGGGATACCTTCCGCGCCGCCGGGGGAGCCCAGCTCGCCGAGTGGGGAAAGCGGCTTGGCGTCCCCGTCATCCAGGGGCCCGAAGGCGCCGACCCCGCCGCTTTAGCCTTTGATGCCGCCAGTGCCCGCAAAGCCCGGGGTTACGATCTCCTGCTGGTGGACACCGCAGGCCGCCTCCACACCAAGCACAACCTCATGGAGGAGCTAAAAAAGGTGAAGCGGGCCATCGCCAAGGCAGACCCCGGGGAGCCCAAGGAGGTCTGGCTGGTGCTGGACGCCGTCACCGGGCAAAACGGCCTGGAACAGGCCAGGCGCTTCCACGAGGCGGTGGGGCTTACCGGGGTGATCGTCACCAAGCTGGACGGCACCGCCAAGGGGGGGGTCCTGGTTCCCATCGTGCGCACGTTAAGGGTGCCCATCAAGTTCATCGGGGTGGGGGAAGGCCCCGACGACCTCCAGCCCTTTGACGCGGAGGCCTTTGTGGAGGCGCTATTGGAAGCTTAAGCTTCCTCTTCCCCCCTAGGCCAGGGGCAGTGGCGACAACCCGTGCCGCAGCAATACCCCCGTTTGCGGAGATAAACCTCCGTGAAAACCATCCGCCCCTCCTCCCAATAGAAGTCTTCGCCCTCTTGGAGTTCGGCTTCCGCCATGAGCCCTAGTCTAGCGGTATGCTCACCCCATGAACCGCGGCCTTCTCCTGCTCGCCTTCTCTTGGGTGGTGGCCTTGGTGGCCACCTTGGGAAGCCTTTACTACTCCGAGGTGCGGCTTTTTTTGCCCTGCGAGCTCTGCTGGTACCAAAGGATCTTCATGTACCCCCAGGCCGTCCTCCTGGGCCTCGCCCTTTGGCGGCAGGACCTCGCTGTCTGGCCCTATAGCCTGGCCCTTTCCCTCGTGGGAGCCGGGTTTAGCACCCTGCACCTCCTGGAACAGCGCTTCCCCGACCTCTTCACCCTGGCCTGCAAGCCCCCGGTGCCCTGCAACGTGGAGTACATACCCCAGTTCCCCATCCCCTTGCAGGCCCTGATCGCCTTCATTCTGATCGCCCTTAGCATGGGGCTTCTGGCCCGAGAGGCCCGTCAAAGGGGATAGCCGAGCCCCTCGAGGACCGCCCTCACCCTAAAGCCCAGGAGGTCCTCCGGGGAGTAGACCACCTGCACCCTTTCCCAAACCCAAAGGTCCACTGGGGAGAGGGCCACCAGGGCGTGGAATGGCTGGAGATAATCCAGGTTAATCCGTCCTCCAGCGTAAAGGAGGAGGTCGGCCCTTAGGGAGAGGGCCCTAGCCTCCTCCGGCCGTAAGGCCACGTGCCCCCGGGCCCGCTCGGGCAGGCGGGCCAGAAAGCTATCCCCTTCAACAAAGCTGGGGGCCGCCACGGAAACCTGGCCCAATGGGCGCAAGAAGGGCGCCAAGGAGGGCCTCAAGGGCCCCAGCCAAAGCCCCCTGGCCCCGGGGAAATGGAGGGAAAGGAAGCGCTCCAGGGCTACCCCTTCCGTGTACTGCCCCGCCACCCCCCCTACCCGGGGCACCAGGAGGTCCACAAGGCCCACCCCCCGGGCCTCGGCCTCCAGGAAGAGCCCTGCGGATTCCTTGGGAAGCGGAATGGCCTCCGCCAGCACCGCCCCCGCCAGGCCCAGGGGCTTGAGGCAAGGAAGGAGGGCGAAGGGGTCTTGGGTTTCCACCGGGTAGGGGAAAAGGGGAAGCCGAAGGGTGGCCACCTCCGCTGCCAGGCGGTCAAAGAAGGGCGAGGGGGCTCGGTAGAAGAAAGCCAGGGGACGGGTCTTGTGGTCTTGCCGCACGGCTTCACCCCAAGGGTCTCAAGTCCGCGTACTTCAGGGAAAGCCGCTTTAAACCCACCCCCTCAAAGTGCACGGTCACCTCATCCCCCATGGCCGCCACCACCGTGCCTTGGCCGAAACGGGGGTGGACCACCTTTTCCCCGCCCTTGAAGGCCCCGGGCTTGGGCCGGTGGGCTGGAGGGGCCTTGGTGGGGGTCCGGTAGGGGTCATATTCCTGGTAAAGCCCCTCCTCCACCTCCTCCAGGAAGCGGCTTGGCCGGGTAGCCTCGGTGCGCCCGTAAACCTCCCTTTCCTCCGCATAGGAGAGGTAAAGCCTCTCCTGGGCCCGGGTCACCCCCACGTAGAAGAGGCGCCTTTCCTCTTCCAAACCCTCCAGGGTGCTCAAGGAGGAGCGGTGGGGCAACAACCCCTCCTCCACCCCCACCACAAAGACCACGGGAAACTCCAGCCCCTTGGCGTTGTGCAGGGTCATGAGGGCCACCTTGCCCCCAGGCTCTCCAGGCTCCTCCGCCCGGGCGGTAAGGGCCACCTTGTCCAGGAACTCCATAAGCCCCTCCGCCTCTCTGGCGGCCCTTAAGAGCTCCTCCACGTTCTCCAGCCGGTCCTCGTAGTCCTCGGGGTAGGCCTCTTTCAGGTAGGCGGGGTAGTCGGTGGCCTCGAGGAGGTGGCGGAAAAACCCTTCCGCAGGGCCAAAGGCCAGCTCCTGAAGCTCCTCCATAAGGGCCAGGAAGTGGCGCACGGGGGCGGGGCGAGCTAGGCTCCCCACCGCCACCTTCAAGGCCTCATAAAGGGGTAACCCCAGCTCCCGGGCCAAGGCCTCCACCTTCTCCACCGTAGCCGGGCCGATGCCCCTAGGAGGGGTGTTCAGCACCCGTTTAAGGCTTACCGCATCCAAGGGGTTCAGGCTAAGGCGGGCATAGGCCAGGAGGTCCTTTACCTCAGCTCGCTCAAAGAACCCCACCCCGCCCACCACCCGCGCGGGGATCCCCCGGGAGGCCAGGGCCTGCTCCAGGAGGCGGCTTTGGGCGTTGGTGCGGTAGAGCACCGCCACCCGGTCCAAGGGGGGCCCCAGGCGCCCGATCTCCTCGGCCACGAAGCGGGCCTCGTCCCGGGCGTCCTTAGCCCTATAGAGGCGCACGGGCTCCCCCCCCGGCTTCACCGGCCTTAGGGTCTTTTCCAGGCGGAGGGCGTTATGGACGATGAGGGCGTTGGCAAAGCGCAGGATGGCCTCGGTGGAGCGGTAGTTTTCCTCGAGGCGGTACACCTTGGCCCCGGGGAAGTCCCGGGTAAAGTCCAGGATGTTCTTGATGTCGGCGGCGCGGAAGGAGTAGATCCCCTGGTCCGGGTCCCCCACGGCCATGAGGTTGGCCTCCTCCCCCGCCAAAAGCTTGGTGAAGCGGTATTGGACGGGGTTGGTGTCCTGGTACTCGTCCACGTGGATGAACCGGGCCCGCTTCCTCACCCGCTTCAAGACCTCCCGGTCCTCCTCCAGAAGGCGCAGGGCATAGAGGAGGATGTCCCCAAAGTCCAAGGCCCCCTGGGCCCTTAGGGCCTCCTCGTAGCGCTTCAGCACATCCAAAAGCCTTCCCCGGCTAAGCCCGGCGTAGTAGTCGGGAAGCTCCGAAAGGAGGGACTCGGGTGCCTCCCCCCGGTTCTTGGCCCGGTCCAGAAGGCCCTTGATGGGCCCGGGGCGGGCGGCAAGGCCCAGCTCCTTCAGCACCTCCTTGAGGAGGGCGGTCTGGTCGTCCTCGTCGTAGACCACAAAGCCGGGCCTAAGCCCCACCCTTTCCCCATAGACCCTAAGGATGCGCAAGGCGGCGGAGTGGAAGGTGGAAACCCAAAGCTCCCCTGCCCCCCTCACCATGCGCCTAAGGCGCTCCCGCATCTCCTCGGCGGCCTTATTGGTAAAGGTGACCGCCAGGATCTCCGAGGGGTACACCCCCCGCTTGGCCATGAGGTAGGCCACCCGGTGGACCACGGTGCGGGTCTTGCCGCTTCCCGCCCCCGCCACCACCAAAGCTGGCCCCTCAAAGTGCATGACCGCCTGGCGTTGGGCCTGGTTCAGGGAGGAGAGGAGCGCCTCTTCCGAGGGCTGGGTCAAGGGGGCGTCCACGGGCCGAGTCTACCACGGGGTAGTGTCTTACAAGTAAAGCATGAATCCTCCTAGGGTCCTCGGCTATGGCCTA